>JBAXWU010000007.1:0-29831 GCA_037128235.1 Chitinophagia bacterium
GGTGTAGCTATTATTATGGAAATGGCCAGTTATTTAATGAAAAATAAAAATATTGAACACGGTACTATTAAAATTTTATTTACACCTGATGAAGAAGTGGGAAGAGGTACAGAATATTTAGACATCAAAAAATTAGGCGCCGATTTTGGCTACACATTAGACGGAGGAGAGTTAGCTAGTTTTGAAATGGAAACCTTTAGCGCCGATAGTTTAGTGCTGCATATTCAAGGAGTGATTGCACATCCTGGGGCGGCCAAAGGAGTACTGCAAAATGCGATTAAAATTGCCGCAGACATAGTGGCCGCCTTACCAAAAAATGAATGGAGTCCTGAACATACAGAAGGGCGCTTAGGGTTTATACATCCTAACCATATTGAAGGAGGTGCAGAAACAGCGCGTATAGAATTTTTAGTGCGTGATTTTGATACAGCTATATTAAAGCTACATGCAGAAAGACTATATGCCATAGCTCAAAAAGTAATTGCTTTAAATACAGACTACGCTAAAGCTACTGTTACCATGGAAGTAAAGGAACAATATCGCAATATGAGAGAAGTAATTGATCAGCATCCCATCATCGTTGAAAAGGCTTTAGCCGCCTATAAATTAGTAGGCTTAACGCCCATTGTTACACCCATTAGAGGGGGTACGGATGGGAGTCGTATGAGTTTTATGGGACTGCCCACTCCTAATATATTTACGGGCATGCAAGCTATTCATAGTAAGCATGAATGGGTGGCAGTTTCCGATATGGAAAAATCGGTAGAAGTGCTGGTAAAATTGGTGGAAATAATTTAACAAATTGATAGTTATTCACATCCATTTAATTTCAAACAAAACGATTTAACTTTAAATTATAAATTTAACGCTATGCTTTTTTTGTTACAAGTTGCCGAAGATAAAATTTCATTATTGAGTTTATTGCAAAAGGGTGGATGGATTATGTATCCATTGTATATACTTTTAGTAATAGCCATTTTTGTTTTTATTGAACGTGTTTTAGCCATCAAAAAAGCAGGCACCATGGATGCTAAATTTATGTTTATTATTAAGGACCATATTTTATCTGGAAATATAGATGCTGCAAAATCTATGGCTAAGAATGCAGAAAATCCAGTGGCCAAGATGATTGAAAAAGGTATCATGAGAATTGGTAAACCCATTGATGCTATTGAAAAAAGTATGGAGAATGTAGGTAAGTTGGAAATGTATTCTATGGAGCGTAATTTAAATATTTTGTCCTTAGTAGCTGGTATTGCTCCTATGTTTGGTTTTTTAGGAACCATTGTAGGTATGGTGCAATTATTTTATGGGATTGCTTCTACAGGAGAATATACTTTAAATACTATTGCAGGGGGTATTTATACTAAAATGATTACTTCAGCCACTGGTTTAATTATTGGCTTAATTGCCTATGTGGGGCATAACTATTTATCTACTCAAATAGATAAAACAGCCAATAAAATGGAAACAGCTAGTGCTGACTTTCTAGATATTTTACAAGAATCCACTCATTCTTAATCTATGAATTTAAGAAAGCGATTAAGAAATTCTCCCGAAGTGCATACAGGTGCATTGAATGATATATTATTTATCTTATTGTTATTCTTTTTAATAGTATCTACACTTGCCAACCCCAATGTCATTAAGGTTTCTAATCCAAAGGCATCAAGCGATACCAAGGCAAAACAAACAGTAGTGGTAACTATAGATAAAGAACAAAAACTTTTCATTGGTTCAACGGCAGTTAGTATTGAGGCCTTACCTAATGAATTAAAATTATTTTTAGCGAAAGAGACGGACAAACCTTCTGTCGTTATTAATGGTGACAGCGTGGCTAATTTAGGCGTTACGATAAAAGTAATGCAAATTATAAAGTCTTTAGGCGCTACGCCCGTTGTAGCGGTGAACCCAGCGCACTAATTTATTATAGATTTATAATAGCATTTATTTCAAGCTCGCTCTTATCATTCTGTTTTTTCCAAAACTATCCTGTCTTAATTCGGCGTGGTAATTCAATTCATCTAATAAAGCTAGTATGGCTTTGCCCTTATCATAATGTATTTCAAAAAATAGCTGCCCATTTTTAGATAAATTTTGCTTTCCTATTTTGGCAATGGCCCTATAATAAATAAGGGGATCTTCATTGGATACGAATAAAGCAATCGCTGGTTCAAAGTTGAGTACTTGTTCTTGCATCTCTTTTTTCTCTCTCAGTGGAATATAGGGTGGGTTACTTAGAATAATATCATAAGTTGTCTCAAGTGCCGCTGTATTTAAAATATCTACTTCCATCCACTCTACAGCCGCGTTTAAATTTACTGCATTCATTTGAGCCACCCCTAAAGCATCTTTACTAATATCTAATCCTGTAACTGTGCAATTAGGTAGGGCTAATTTTAAGGCAATGGGTATGCAGCCAGAGCCAGTGCCTATATCTAAAATAGACAAAGGTTTATTTATAATACTAGCATAAGAAATTACCCATTCTACTAGTTCCTCTGTTTCGGGTCTTGGTATTAATACATGCTCATTGACCATTAATTCACTACCCATAAACCAGGCTTTTCCTAATATATACTGAATGGGTTTACCCAATAATAACTGTTCTGCATACTGCTCAATTTGCGCTTGCTGTTCCTTGGTCAATGCGGTGTTTACATTTACAATTTGTTGCATCCTATTCCATCCTGTTACTGCTTCAATAAGCATGCCTATTAAACTAGTTAATTCTACCGCGTCAATTTTGCTAGCCAGCTTTTGTTTTAGAAATATTTTTATTTCTTGTAAACTCATACCACAATATTTTAAATGGCTTAATATTTATAAAAGCCTTCACCCGATTTTATACCCAATTTTCCTTCCTCCACCATTTTAACTAATAAAGGGCAGGGTGCATATTTGGTATTATTAAAACCCTCTTGCATAATAATCATAATATTCTTGCAAACATCTAATCCTATATAGTCGGCCAATTGTAAAGGTCCCATGGGATGCGCCATTCCTAGTTTCATAATTTGATCAATGGTAGCTGCATCACTTATACCTTCCGAAAACGCATAAATAGCTTCGTTAATCATGGGCATTAAAATTCTATTCGCAATAAAGCCTGGTGCATCTTTTACTACGCAAGGAATTTTATCAATGGTTTTGGTTAACGCAACTATTATTTCAGTCACCGATACAGCAGTAGACGCTCCAGTAATAATTTCTACTAGTTTCATAATGGGTACTGGATTCATAAAATGCATACCAATTACCAGTGAGGGCCTTTGGGTGGCTGCCGCTAATTGACCAATAGATATAGAAGAAGTATTGGTGGCCAAAATACAATCGGGCTTTGTATGTTTATCTAAACTAGCGAATATCTTTTTTTTGATTTCACTATTTTCAGTAGCCGCTTCAATGACTAAGTCAGCCTGCGCCACACCTTCTTCTATAGTAGCGTAAGTGCTAATATTAGCAAGGGTGCTTGCTTTATTCTCAGCACTAATAATTTGTTTCGCAATTTGTCTGTCTAAATTTTTTCCAATAGTAGCCATCGCTTTTTCTAAGGCCGTAGCTTGTGCATCTATTAATTGAACCTTAAATCCTTTTTGTGCAAATACATGCGCAATGCCATTGCCCATGGTGCCTGCACCAATGACTGCAATATTTTCCATAAAAAACTATTTTTTAGATTTATAATCACCCCTTTTCCATGCATTGATAAAACTGCGCCAAGCACTTGGGTTTAACAAATTCATAGGAGGCAATTGCCCAGCGTAATAATATTTAGTAGCTTGTTGTGTTAGAGAAGCGCCCACCGCTTCTTTGCCATCATAAGGTAAACTAGAAAGAATAATTCTTTTCTGACTCATGCTGGTATTTTTTCTAGCGGTCTCGTACATATCGTCATCTACTTTTGCATTTACAAAATCTCTTTCAAATTGTGCACGTGAAGGCCTTGCTTTTAAAATAGTAGCGGGTAAGAAATTCGTATCATTTACCATTAATTGAATCACACTGTATTGATTGCCTTCCAATTTTAATGGAATTAATATAGTTCGATTTTTAAAGCCCACACAAGAAAAAGTAATGGTCTCCCCTTTATTCACTGCAATAGAAAAAACACCATCGTTATTGGTAATGGTGCCACGGCCTTTTTTATCCACTAACACACTTGCAAAGGGAATGGCCCTTAAGCTATCTGCTGTCATAATAACACCATATAATTGAATTACAGAATCGCGGTAAATATCGACTGTTTGAGCATAGGCTTTGTTTTGACTAAAGCTAGCCAGGGTAATCATAGTTATAAATAATGCCTTTCTCATGTACTTGCAAATTTAAGCTTCAATCTTTAAATAATCGAACCCATTTTTGAATATTCTGCCTATTAAAACAGCAAAATAAGTGCAATGAGCGTTAACTTTGCAACGATCTAATTTTTTTAACAAAAACTTCCAAAATGACTAGCGCGGATATTTTAAAGGCCTTAAGTAATGTGCAGGAACCGGATTTAGGTAAGGACTTGGTGACATTGAATATGATTAAAGACCTACAGGTAGACGGAGATAAGGTAAGCTTTACCATTGTGCTCACAACGCCCGCCTGTCCTATGAAGGATTTAATGAAAAATGCCTGTGAAAATGCCATTAAATTACTAGTGAATAAGGCAGCAATCATTGAAGTGAATTTTACATCCAATACCACTAGTTTAAGAAAAGATGAAAAAAAGGTTTTAGGACAAGTTAAAAATATTATTGCGGTGGTAAGTGGAAAGGGAGGCGTGGGTAAAAGTACGGTTTCGGCCAACCTTGCCTTAGCCCTAGCAGAAGGCGGTGCCAAAGTGGGTTTAATGGACGCCGATATTTATGGCCCAAGTGTTCCCATTATGTTTGGTGTAAGAGGTCAAAGACCCATGATGAAAGATGGAGATGGAAATGGAATTATTATTCCTTTAGAAAAATATGGTATTAAATTAATGAGCATTGGATTACTAGTAGACGAAAAAGATGCAGTGGTTTGGAGAGGTCCAATGGCAAGTAGTGCTATTCGTCAATTTATTACCGATGTAGATTGGGGAGAGCTTGATTATTTAGTCATTGATATGCCACCGGGCACTGGCGATATTCATTTAACTATTATGCAAACTGTTCCTGTCACTGGCGTAGTTATTGTAACGACCCCTCAAACAGTGGCACTTGCCGATGCTAAAAAAGCCATTGCTATGTTTGGTCAAGCCAATGTGAAAGTGCCTATTATTGGTTTAATTGAAAACATGTCTTATTTCACGCCTGCTGAATTACCTAATAATAAATATTATTTATTTGGAAAACAAGGCGGACAAAATTTAGCCACAGAATATGATCTTGCTTTTTTAGGTGAAATTCCATTGGTGCAATCTATTAGAGAAGGCGGTGATGCGGGAGTGCCTGCCATGGTAGGAGAGGAAGCAATTTCTAAAGCTGCCTTAAGAGGGGTAGTGTCTAATGCAGTGCGTCAAATCGCCATTAGAAATGCCAACCTTCCAAGAACAGAAACGATATCAGTTGCTTAATATGCCTCATAAAATTATCATAGCCATTGACGGTTATTCGTCTTGCGGAAAAAGTACTTTAGCCAAGTCCTTGGCCGCTAAGCTAGCCTATGTTTTTATAGACACAGGGGCAATGTACCGAGCGGTGGCACTTTATTTTTTAAGAAATAATATTGATTTTGACAACGAAGCTCAAATTCTAAAAGCCTTAGGGGAGATAAAATTAAACTTTGTATATAATGCTAGAAGTTTAAAAAGCGATATGGTATTGAATGAAGAAAATGTAGAAGCCGAGATTAGAGAAATGCGTGTGAGTGAAAAAGTAAGTGAAGTGGCTGCCATTGGCGCTGTGAGAGACTTTGCCGTAGCGCAACAACAGGCCATGGGCGAATTCAAAGGTATTGTTATGGATGGTAGAGATATTGGTACCGTTGTGTTTCCGAATGCTGAGCTTAAAATTTTTGTAACCGCCGATCCTTCCATTAGAGTAGAAAGAAGATATTTAGAATTACAAATAACGAACCCGGCTATTCGAAAAGAAGAAATAGAAGCGAATTTGCAACACCGAGATTTATTGGATACCACTAGAGAACGTAGTCCTTTAAAACAAGCTGAAGATGCCATTGTTTTAGATAATACCCATATGACAAGAGAGGAACAATTTAATTTGGCACTTAGTTGGGCGCTTGCCAAAATTGGATAACATCGTCGAGGGCTTCTTCTACATTATAATAACCTGCAATTTTTCTAATCACCGATTCTACCACTGTGTCAGGGCAACTAGCACCACTGGTCATGAGTATGGTGACTGTATTTTTAGTAGGTAAATAATTTTCTATAATTTCTTCCGACTTATCATTCCAATTGGTTTTGATAATTTTATTTTCGTCAATTATTTTATTCGCGTCGTCTATAAAATAAGTAGGTAGCTTTTGCTCACATAATTCTACTAAATGCGAGCTATTACTACTATTCTTTCCGCCCATCACAATGGCTAAATCGGCAGGGGTATTTAATAATTCTAAAACGGCAGACTGGTTATCGTTGGTGGCATAACAAAGCGTGTCTCTTGTATCGGCAAAATGAGTGCTCAAATTTTCTTTACTATATTTTATCGCCACTATATTTTTTAAATAATCTGAAATGGCTTGTGTATCGGTGGCAAGTTGAGTGGTTTGATTAATGACTCCTAGTTTTTCAAAATGTATACTTGGGTCAAAACCTGCTGAGTATCTGTTTTTAAAATATTTTTCAAAATCGCTTATGGGTAATTCTCCTGTAATTATTTTACCTAAAACAATGGCCTCCTGCATATCGTTGACAATTAAAGTAGGCGCTTTATGTGCAGCATGTGAAAAAGTAGCCCTGGTTTCTTCATGCTTAGGTTTTCCGTGAATAATAATAGTAAAACCTTTTTTCGCAATTTGATCTCCACGGTTCCATACCTTTTCAACAAAGGGGCAAGTGGTATTGTACTTATGAATTTCAATGCCAATGGCATTTATTTTTGCCTCTAATTCTAAAGTAGTACCAAAGGCAGGTATAATCACTACATCCTCTTTGGTGAGATTACTTAGTGGAATTATTTCATTCCCATTGGTATCGTGTAAAAATTGAACGCCTTTTTTAGTTAAGTCGGCATTTACTTGCGGGTTATGAATCATCTCACTTAATAGAAATATTCTTTTTCCTTTATTCTCTTCAATGGTTTTATAGGCAATCTCGATAGCATTTTCTACACCATAACAAAATCCAAAATGACGGGCAAGGTATATTTTTAGAGGGCCTATATTAATGAGGGCCGGACTAAAGTCTTTTTTTAATTTATCTTCTTCCTTGCGCTTATTCTTAATAGCACTTATGAGTGTACTACGATAACCGACAGGAACTTCAAAATACTTCATGCTGAACTTTTATTGACTTATGGACACAAAAGTACATAGTTCGCTTCTTTTTACCCATTTTTCCCTCAAACATTGCCTATAAATCTGGGCTTTACTAGTATAGGCTACTTATCTTTGCGCCATGAATTACGTTTCAGTAGAAGGATTGACTAAAAGTTATGGCATTAACCCTTTATTTAAGGGCATTAATTTTAATATCAATGAAGGCGATAGTATTGCATTAATTGCTAGAAATGGAGTGGGTAAGACCACTTTGTTAAGAATATTGGCAGGCAAAGAAGTACCCGATGCAGGCACTGCCAAAATTCACAAGGATGTGCATTTGGTTTTATTTGAACAAGAGCCTCAGTTTATAGAAACGGCCAGTATTACCCAAAATTTATTTAATCAGGACCATCCCATGATGAAGGCCATTAGTAATTATGAAATGGCCATGGAAAGTGAAGATGAAAATTTGATTACCGATGCCATTATGGAAATGGAGGACTTAAGCGCTTGGGACTTTGAGTCAAAAGTAAAAACTATTTTAACGCAGTTAAATATTAATCATTTAGAACAACCGGTTTCTAAATTAAGTGGGGGCCAGCGTAAGCGTGTTTCTTTAGCTAAAACTTTAATTCAAATTGGATTTGAGCCTAAGCATGTTTTATTATTAATGGACGAGCCTACCAACCATTTGGATTTAAATATGATTGAGTGGTTAGAGAACTATTTGTTGCAAGAAAAAGTGACTTTATTATTAGTATCGCATGACCGCTACTTCTTGGAAGCAGTGACCGATCAAATTTGGGAACTAGAAAGAGAAAATTTATACGCCTATAAAGGCGATTATGAAAATTATTTAGAAAAGAAAGCGGCCAGAATTGATTCCGAGTTAGCCAGTATTGATAAAGCCAAGAATACATTTAGAAAGGAATTGGAATGGATGCGCAAGCAGCCCAAGGCCAGAACCACTAAAAGTAAAAGTCGTCAAGATAATTTTTATGAAGTTGAAGCCAAGGCCAAGCAAAAAATTGATGAGACCAATTTGCAATTGGATATGAAGATGACAAGACTTGGTGGTAAAATTATTGAAGCCAAAAAAGTATATAAGTCTTATGGCGATTTAGTAGTCTTAAATGGTTTTGATTACACCTTTAGTAAAGGAGAGCGTATTGGCGTGGTGGGAAAAAATGGTGTGGGAAAATCTACCTTCTTGCAAATACTACAAGGTATTACACAGCCCGATAGCGGTAAGATTAATGTGGGCGAAACCATTGTCTTTGGACATTTTTCTCAAGAGGGGCTAATGTATAAAAAAGATATGCGTGTCATTGAGTTTTTGAAAACCTTTGCCGAAAACTTTCCTTTAGCCAGCGGCGGCTCCTTAAGTGCTGCACAATTTTTAGAATTATTTTTATTTACACCCGATAAACAATACACTTATTTAAGTGCCTTAAGCGGCGGTGAGAAAAAAAGATTGCAGTTACTGACTATATTGTTTAAAAATCCGAATTTTCTAATATTGGATGAACCTACCAACGACTTAGACCTACCTACTTTAGCAGTCTTAGAGCAATTCTTAATTGATTTTGCAGGTTGCGTATTATTAGTATCTCACGATAGATATTTTATGGATAAACTGGTGGACCACTTGTTTATATTTGAGGGTAATGGCGTTATTAGAGACTATCCGGGTAACTATACACAGTTTAGAATTTTAGAAAAGACGAAACAAAACTATGCAGCCCTAAGTTCTGATATTTCTAAGGCTAAAGATTTTTCAGTTCCAGCAAAAGAACAAACCCCTGCTGTGCAAGCCCTTTCTACTGCTGCTAAAAAGTCTTCTGAGAAAATGAGTTTCAAAGAAAAAACTGAATTAGAAAATTTAAATAAGTTAATTCCGGAGATGGAAGAGAAGAAAAAACTATTAACCGAAAAGTTAAATGACAGCAGTTTAGCTTATGATAAAATAATTGAATGGAGTGAAGCCTTAGGTAACTTGAATACTCAATTAGAAGAAGCTGAATTAAGATGGTTAGTCTTAAATGAGAAGAATTATTAAAATAGTTTAATAAAAACAGTGTTTGCGTCTAGTGCCTAGGCCTCATTTTTGAGTTTTACTTCAATTATGAGGCCTAAGTTTTTGGGCATAACTATTTTTTCATAATAATTTGGTAGAAGAATAAAGTCAGTAAATATTTTACTTGCTATTCATCATTAAACTAACATTATTATGAAACCTATTGAACGCATTTCAGCCTACCTTAAATTTAAAAACATTAGCCCACATTCATTTGAACGTAAAGTGGGACTGTCAAATGGTTATTTTGCTAAGCAGCTTCGTAACCTTGGGTCTATTGGCTCAGACATCTTAATTAGAATTGACGAACTCTACGCCGACTTAGACATACTTTGGGTACTTACAGGTCAAAGACAAATGATCAACGGCTCCAATGACCCAGGCGGTGAATTTGGCAGTATGAAGTTGGATGAATTCATCTCCAAGTATGAAACTGAGAATAGAAAGATTAAAGTATTGGAATCAGATGTAGAAAAATTACAAGTAGTGCTGAATGATAAGGATAAAATTATATCTCTATATGAAGTCATTGCTAGTAATAAAATAAATTCGGCACCTCCTGAAAATAATTATCAAGTGATGCCGAATTTTAATCAAGCAATGCCGAATCAATAATATTACTTAAGCATAAGAAGCTACTGGTTCACAAGTACAAACCAGATTTCTATCGCCATGTGTATTGTTGACTCTCGCCACTGTAGGCCAGAATTTATTTTGTTGTACATAATATAATGGGAAGGCTGCCTCTTGTCTTGTATAAGCATGCTTCCATTCATCTGCACAAATTACTTTCTGCGTATGGGGTGCATTTTTCAAAGGGTTATCTAATTTATCAGATAGCCCTTTTTCAATAGCCGTAATTTCATCATGAATAGAAATTAAGGCGTCGCAAAAACGATCCAGTTCTGCTTTGTCCTCACTCTCTGTAGGTTCAATCATAATGGTACCTGCAACTGGAAAACTCATGGTAGGTGCGTGGAATCCATAATCTATTAAACGCTTGGCTACATCTTCTGCTTCAATACCCGCAGTTGCTTTAAATGGTCTTAGGTCAATGATAAATTCATGTGCGCAAGTGCCATTTTTTCCTGCATATAATATGGTGTAATTTTTTTCTAAACGCGATTTCATATAGTTCGCATTTAAAATTGCATAGGCAGTGGCTAATTCTAAACCCTTTGCACCTAACATTTTAATATAGGCGTAACTAATTAATAAAATACTAGCCGATCCCATGGGAGCAGCACTCACTGCACCCATTTTGTTTTTATTATAAATATGTCCTGGTAAGAAGGGAGCTAATTTATCGTTTACACAAATAGGGCCCATGCCAGGTCCGCCACCACCATGTGGTATAGCGAATGTTTTATGTAAGTTTAAATGACAAACATCGGCACCAATAGCGCCAGGGCTAGTCAAACCTACTTGTGCATTCATATTCGCACCATCCATATATACGAGTCCTCCCAATGCGTGTATGCTATCACAAATATCAATAATGGTTTCTTCAAATACACCATGGGTAGAAGGATAAGTAATCATGAGTCCACCTAGGTTGTCTTTATGTAGGTTTGCTTTTTCTTTTAAATCATTTACATCAATATCACCTGCTGCATCACATGCCACCACAATCACTTTAAAGCCAGCCATGACCGCACTAGCAGGATTAGTGCCATGTGCGCTAATAGGAATGAGTACAATATTTCTATGGGCTTGTTTATGATGTTCGTGGTAAGCGCGAATGGTTAATAAACCAGCGTATTCACCTTGAGCGCCACTATTGGGTTGTAAGCTACAAGCGGTGAAGCCAGTGGTTTCACATAAGTAGGCACTTAATTCTGTGGCTATTTCTTGATAACCTAAAGTTTGACTACTAGGAGCAAATGGGTGCATGGTACTAAATGCAGGCCAGCTTACTGGAATCATTTCAGTAGCTGCATTTAATTTCATGGTACAACTTCCTAAGCTAATCATACTTGTATTTAAAGACAAGTCTTTATTTTCCAATTGTTTGATATAGCGCATCATTTGTGATTCGCTATGATGTGTATTGAAAACAGGATGCAGTAGATAAGAAGAACTACGCACAAGAGATGCTGGTATAGAAGCTGCACTTACTGTCTTGCCACTTGCTTTTTTACCCGTTATTTTTTCAAATAAGGCAACCACTTTTTCTATATCGCTTAAAGAAATGGTTTCGTCAATGGTAATAGAAATGGTATTATCGTTTTTACCATCATTGAAATAACGGAAATTAATATCAGCAGCTAAAGCTTCTTTTTGCAGAGCAGCTATATCAAATCCAGTTAAATGTAAAGTATCGAAATAAAATTTATTAGCTTGTGTGATGCCTAAGCTTATTAATTGAGCTTCTAAATTTTGTGCTAAGCCATGAATTTTTTGAGCAATTTTTTTCAAACCTACTGGTCCATGATAAATAGTATACATCACCGCCATATTGGCAAGTAAGGCCTGTGCCGTACAAATATTAGAAGTAGCTTTTTCTCTTTTGATATGTTGCTCTCTTGTTTGTAATGCCATTCTTAAAGCTCTATTACCTTGGGCATCGATACTTACGCCAATTAATCTTCCTGGCATACCTCTTTTAAATTCATCCTTGGTGGCGAAGTAAGCAGCATGTGGTCCGCCAAATCCCATGGGTACGCCAAATTGTTGCGTATTACCCACCGCTACATCTGCATTTAATTCACCTGGGCTTTTTAATAAAGTAAGCGACATAATATCGGCCACTAATATAACTAAGCCACCTGCTTGATGCACTTGGTCAATAAAACTAGTATAGTCTTCAATGCTTCCTGTGTTGTTTGGATACTGTAAGATGGCACCGAAATATGTATTATCAATTTTTGCGCTTTGATAATTCCCTTCTTCCACTTGAATATGAATAGGAGCAGCTCTTGTAACTAATACCCCCTTGGTTTGAGGGAATATAGCGCTGTCCACAAAAAACTTAGGTTGTGTAATAGTATCTGTTTTATTCACATGATTAAAAATCATGGCCATGGCTTCTGCAGCTGCAGTGGCTTCGTCTAATAAAGAAGCATTGGCAATAGGCATTCCAGTTAAATCACAAACCATGGTTTGAAAATTCAATAAACTTTCTAAACGGCCTTGTGCAATTTCTGCTTGGTAAGGAGTATACTGCGTATACCAGCCTGGATTTTCAAAAATATTTCTCAGTATCACTGAAGGTGTGATAGTACCATAATAACCTTGTCCAATATAATTGGTGGCTACAATATTTTTTTCTCCTATTTTTTTTAAGGACTGCAACATTTCAAATTCAGAAAGACCTTCCGGAATTTGCATTGGTTTTTTAGAACGAATATTATTAGGGATTGTTTTTTCAATAAGTTCATCCACCGATTTTCTGCCAATAGAGGCTAACATTTTTTCAGTGTCTTGGGCGTTAGGGCCAATATGTCTTTTGATAAATTCTGCTCCGTTGGTATCGAGTTGCAACATAAATAAGGTGTTTTAAAATGGATACAAAGATACAAAAAACTTGACCCTTATAGAAGCTGTTTTTTGAGCGGTGGGGAAAGCTTGTGGATGAGGGCTAAATAGTTTATATTTGCCTAATATTATGAGCCTATCTATTGAACAATTATACGAATTACCCGCTCCGGAAACACTTAAGAAATTTCAAAATTTTTTAAAAAGGGTAGATAAACGCAAAATACTTAAACAATTGCCGGACTTACATGAAGCCGCCTTTGAAAAAGTGAACTGCCTCGATTGTGCTCGTTGCTGTAAGAATTATTCTCCAAGATTTAAAATGCCCGATATTAAAAGAATTAGTAAGTACTTAAGAATAAAAGAAACCGTATTCATTGATACTTATTTAGCCATGGATCAGGAAGGAGATTATGTAGCCAATACCAAACCTTGTCCTTTTTTAGGTAAGGATAATGCTTGTGGTATTTATGAGCACCGCCCTTCTGACTGTCAACGGTTCCCTTACACCGATGAAGATGTATTTTTTAAGCGTGCTGCTATTACTATGAAAAATGCTGAATTTTGTCCGATTGTGCATGATGTTATGCACGGACTTTTAACGGCGCCTTAGTTTTTAAAACTAATTTTCTTTAAAAAATTAGTACTCCATTTTTCTTAAAGTAGGTGCCTTGAACCAAGTAGTTACTACCACCAGTATAGTCATGGTTCCACCAAATACAACAGATGGTATGACGCCTAATAATTTAGCGGCCACACCGCTTTCAAATTGTCCAAATTCATTACTGCTATTAATAAACATGGAGTTCACACTCATAACCCTGCCTCTCATATGATCAGGTGTTTTTAATTGAACAATGGTGCCTCTAAAAATCATGCTGAAGCCATCCAAAATGCCACTCAATAACAAAGCTGCAAATGACAACCAGAATAATTTAGACAAAGCAAATACTATTATACAAAGGCCAAACCCGCCCACGGCAATTAATAATTTTTTTCCTTGACCGGTAGTAACGGGGAATAGCGTTATAATAAAAATAATTAAAATAGCACCTATATCAGATGCTGCATTCAACCAACCAAATCCAATGGGGCCTACTTTTAATATATCCACTGCATACACAGGAATCATGGCCACAGCGCCCCCAAATAAAACGGCAAATAAATCTAAAGAAAGCGCGCCTAATACTTCTTTAGTATTATATACAAATCGTAAACCTTCTTTTACACTTTCTAATGTATTTTGATTGACTACTAAATCGGCGTGCGGTGGCTTCGATGTTATTTTTGCCATGAAAAAATAACCAATAGTCACTAGTGCAACTACCGTCATTAATGCCCCCGTATGTCCATAGCCTGCAATAATAAATCCAACAATGGCGTGGCCTAAAATGGAAGCGGTTAACCAAATACCCTGGCTCCAAGTGGTAGCATTTTGTAATAAATCCTTAGGAATAATACCCCCTACAATGGTGCCAAAGCTAGGTCCGGTAAAGGATCTAATAATACCTGTACAAAAAACAATAAAGTATATTGAAATAGCAATAATAAGTGTACGGTTTGCAGCAAAAGCATTGGTATTATCTGATTTGTCGTTATAAATAGATAAGCCCAATAAAATAATAGCACAAATCCAATATAAACTTACCCCTCTAAGTAGTAGTTTTCTTTTTTCACTAATATCAATTACATGGCCTGCATACAGTGCTAAGGATACTGCAGGAATGACTTCTGCAAGTCCAATAAGTCCAATGGCAAATGGCTCGTTGGTTAATTCGTAAATCCACCAGCCCACCAAGGTGCCCATCATTCTAAGACCCATAATAAATAGAAAACGACCTAGCATTAGATTTCTAAATTCAACCACTTTTAAGGAGGCGAAGGGGCTTATCTTAGGGGTACTAGTTATGTCCATTCCACTAAGTTAGGGTAAAGTAAAATAATGCTGTCCTTGTTCTAGGTCTTTGTCAAGGGCATCGGTGATTACTTTTAAATGGGCTTCATTGTATATAAAGTCGGCATTGGAGGCGTCTATGTAAATAGTTTTTATCTGATGTTGTTTGATATAGCTGGTGTAGGTCTCTTGAATTCTAAATAGGTAATCATCTGGTATAGCTTGTTCAAATTTTCTATTCCTTTTTTTAATATTCCCTTGTAATGTATTAACGGGAGCATGCAAATAAATTAAAACATCGGGAGCCTTAAGTTGTTGAGCAAATACATCAAACATTTTTTGAAATAATCTATATTCTTCGTCAGGTAAATTCACTTTCGCGAATAATAAACATTTAGTAAATAAATAATCTGAAACAATGAGCTCTTGGAATAAATCATTTTTTTTAATGAGTTCTTGCTGCTGCTTAAAACGCTCTGCTAAAAAAAATAATTCTAGAGGAAAAGCATATTGCTTTGGGTTTTCGTAAAACTTAGTGAGAAAAGGGTTTTCTGCAAATTCTTCCAATACCAGCTTGGCATTATAATGTTTGGAGAGTAGCTGAGACAGAGTGGTTTTGCCTGCTCCAATATTTCCTTCAATGGCAATATAACGATGATTCATAATGTCTAAAATAATATCTAAAATGCTGATTCCAAATATAGCAAGCAGTCGCTTTATTCACTGCTTTTTTTATACACAACAGAAGAATCTCCACATTCTTTTAACAATACTTCGTTGGTTTTTAATAAAATAGGATGAATGTAGGCTGGGGCAATTTCTGCCAAGGGAATTAAGACAAATTTTCTTGCTGACATACTTGGATGTGGAATGGTTAAGGCAGAAGAGTTTATTATTTCATCATTATAGTAAATGATATCAATATCAATAATTCTGGGTCCTAATGGAATTTCTCTTTTTCTGCCCAGCGCAATTTCAATTTTTAAAATTTCTTCCAAGAGTTTCTCTGCCTCTAATGTAGTTTCTATTGCTAAGGCTTGATTTAAAAAAGCAGGCTGTTCTTTGTATCCCCAGGCCTCTGTTTCGTAAATAGAAGAAGAGGCTGTAATATGGCCACAGTCTATATTTATACTGTTTCTAGCATTAGCTAAGTTTGCCATTCGGTCGCCCATATTACCACCTATCAAAAGGTATACATTATTCATAAGAAGGATTCTAAAAGTAGCTCAAATATCCATAATTTTGCTGCGCCTCCCTATTTTAAATGGGTCTATTTTTATATTCATTTATATAGCGCTACTAAAAATCAATATCCATTATTATGAAACAGTTTTTTAAGACCTTTTTTGCATCCTTACTAGCGCTTATTATTTTTAGTGTATTAGGTGTAGTTATTCTCGTATCCATTGCAGCTGGTTTTTCGAAAGAAGAACAAAAACTTACGCCTACTAATTCTGTATTAGTCATTGATATTGCTCAAAATTTTGAAGAACAAACGAAGTCAGATGCTTTTGCTGAAATTGTAAGACAAAGAAAAGGGAAGTCGCCTAGTCTATCTCAATTAATTGGTTTAATTCAACATGCCAAAAAGGACACAGCCATTAAAGGTATATATATTAAGTGTGCACAAAATCCAAATGGGTACGCCGCTTCTGAAGAAATAAGAACGGCTTTGCTTGAATTTAGAAAATCCAATAAATTTATTATTGCTTTCGGAGAAACTATCACACAGAAAGGGTATTGGATAGCGAATGTAGCTAATCAAATTTATACCCATCCTCAAGGGGGGCTTGAGTTTTCTGGGTTTTCTTATGAGACAATGTTTTTAAAAGGTTTGTTAGACAAATTAGAAATTAAACCTCAGGTATTTTATGCAGGAAAATTTAAAAGTGCTACAGAGCCTTTTAGGTATGCGCAAATGTCGGATGCGAATAAACTACAAACTTCCGTTTGGTTAAATGCACTTTATACAAGTTTTATCCAAGGTGTATCAGATACAAGAGGTATTGAAGTAGCTGCTTTAAAGGCAATGGCTAATGAGGGTAAAATACATTCAGCGAATGATGCGCTTCAAAATAATTTAGTAGATGGATTATTATACGATGATCAAGTCAAAAAATTAATGGCTAAAAAAATTCGCGTCACTAAACAAGAAGATATTTCATTTGTATCTATTAATGATTATGCAGCCACAGTAGCTATAAGAGGTTCTGGTAGAGGAAAAATTGCCATTATTTATGCCGATGGAGATATTGAAATGGGCAAAGCAAATAATGCCATTGCAAGTGAAGATTATAGAAGTTTATTAGAAGAAATAAAAAATGACAAGTCAATTGACGCGGTGGTATTAAGGGTGAATTCTCCAGGTGGAAGCGCACTTGCTAGTGATATTATTTGGAGAGAGATTGAATTATTAAAAAAAGAAAAACCAGTAGTAGTAAGTATGGGTAATTATGCAGCATCTGGTGGTTATTATATTGCCTGTGGTGCCGATTCAATACTAGCGGACGCCAATACCATTACAGGTTCAATTGGCGTATTTTCTGTAATACCGAATATAGAAGGCTTTATGAAAAATAAATTGGGTATCACATTTGACAGAGTGAAAACTGGTCAATATGCCGATGTACCTTCTGCCACTAGAACCATGAATGCAACAGAGGAAAGATTTATGCAGTCTGGTGTGGATAGTACTTATAATACATTTAAATCTCGCGTGGCAAAAGGCCGTAAAAAAAGTATTGAATATATTGACTCCATTGCGCAAGGCCGGGTATGGATTGGTTCTGATGCGGTGAAAGTAGGACTTGTAGATAAAATTGGCAATTTAAACGATGCCCTTGCCACAGCTGCAAGAATGGCAAAATTAAAAGGTTATAGCACAAAAGCTTATCCTGAATCAAAATCTTTTATAGAAGAGCTTATTAATGGTTATAAAGACAATATCAAAACCAAGGCAATCAAAGAAGAAATAGGAGAGGCCCAGTGGCAGGTATTACAAGAAGTAAAAAAGGTTAAACAAATCATGGGCGAAACGCAAATGCGATTGCCTATCTTTGTCGTGAATCATCCATAGTTCTATGCGCCCATATAGTCAAATAACAGCCATGTTAGCCATTACAAAGGCTAGCCTGCGCTCTATATTTAGAAGTCCTTCCGCAGTTGTATTCAGCATTGCTTTCCCACTCATTTTTATTTTAGTATTCGGTTTTTTAAGCAGTGGCGGTAATATTAATGTAACAGTTGCTATGGATCCTAAGTCCGATACATCAAACCCTGTATATGCGTCTATTAAAAATATTACTGGCTTTAATTTTTTAATAGACGATACCACAAAAATTAAAAGTGAATTAGCGAAGGGTCGTTTGACAGCCCTTATTTCAATTCAAAAAACGAATAATGTCAATGCGCCTTATGTTATTAATTTAACAAGTTCAGAAGCAGCAAATCCCCAAAACATTCAATTGGTAAAATCTATATTGAATGCAGTTATTGGTAAATTGAACCAAGAAAACTTTACAGGAACGCCTACCATGGCGGTGGTGAATAATAAGGTGGAGCAAGTGCCAGGGCGTATTTATAGAACCATTGATTTTGTACTGCCTGGTCAACTAGGTTTTTCTTTATTAAGTGCGGGTGTATTTGGTGTGGCCTTTTTGTTTTTTAATTTAAGACAACAACTTGTTTTAAAAAGATTTTACGCAACACCCATAAGAAGGCTCTATATTATTTTAGGCGAGGCTTTAAGTCGAGTGCTATTTCAATTAATTACGGCTATTATTATAATTAGCATTGGTCACTTTGCTTTTAAATTTACTTTAGTGCATGGCTGGATAACCTTTGCAAGTATTATGGTATTAAGCTTTATTGCCTTAATATTATTTATGGGTTTTGGATTTATAGTAAGTGGGGTGGCTAAAAATGAAAGTAGTATACCGCCCTTTGCCAATTTAATTACACTGCCTCAGTTTTTATTAGCAGGTACTTTTTTTTCTATCGATAATTTCCCTACATGGATGCAACCTTTTTGTAGAATATTACCCTTGACACATTTTAACAATGCCATGCGTAATATTTCATTTGAAGGCGCAAGCCTAATTTCGGTTTGGCCCGATATTTCTTTCTTGCTTATCTGGATTATAGTGGTGTACGCCATTGCTTTTAAAATATTTAAATGGGAATAATGAAGTATGTTAAATTAATTATTATAAGTGTTGTTTTTTTAAGTGTACTTATAATAGGTATTTCACTTTTATTTCCTTCTAAAGTCATTGCTTCAAGAGCCATTGAAATAAATACAAGCGCCGACAAAATTGCTTATTTTACTTCTGACCTAAGCCACTGGAACCAGTGGATGAGCGACTGGAAAGAAAACAAAGTGGTATTGGAAAATAATACAGCCCATATTGGTACACAAACGGTACGCTTTTTAAATAAGACCGCGAACAAAGTGAACTATGAATGGATAGCCACAGGCCAAAGCCCTTACCTAGTCACCTTTGAGTGGACTGTTTTAAAAGACAGTACTTATGTGATTCATTGGTCCTTTGAACAAAATGTGAAATGGTATCCTTGGGAGAAATTTCAAACTTTATTAAACGATAAATTGCTGGGCGCTAAAATGGAAATTGAATTACAGCATTTACAAGAAGCTATTAATTCGAAATAGTTATATTAGTATAGTTTATTTAATTAGTAACCTACTTACTTACTTACTTGCTCGCTCCTTCCTTCTAACTCTAACTCTAACTCTCCATCTAACTCTCCTTCTAACTCTAACTCTCCTTCTAACTCTAAGTTCTATTGCTTAGGTACTCTATATTTCTTTTAATTCCTTTTAATTTAGATCTTAGTAACGGAGATTTTGAAAACCTTTCTTTGAAGGTTGTTTCTTCAATTTGAAGCCAGTCCTGCTTGTTTAAAGTAAGTAGGCCATTGAGTGGTTTAAACGCCTCTTCTGTATGTGCTTTACTAAATCTATTCCAAGGGCAAACGTCTTGGCATATATCACAACCAAAGGCCCAGTCATTATAATTTCTATCCGTAGAAATTTCAGCAGCTTTTAATTCAATGGTAAAATAACTAATGCAGTGATTAGCCTCAATGGTTTTATTGGGAAGAATAGCCTGAGTAGGGCAGGCATCAATACATTTAGTACAGGAGCCGCAATAATCCTTTGCTAAAGGTTGGTCGTAGATTAAAGGAAGGTCCACAATTAAAGTAGCAATAAAAAAGAAAGAGCCTGCCTTGGTTTGAATTAAATTTCCATTTTTACCAATCCATCCAGCACCCGATAACTTTGCCCATGTTCTCTCTAAAACTGGAGCAGAGTCCACAAAGCCTCTTCCTTCAATAGGGCCTATTTTTTTTCTATAAGTATCAAGTAAATTAAATAATTGGGTTCTAATGACTTCATGATAATCTTCACCCCAAGCATACTTTGCAATTTTTGCATCTTGCTTACTTGCTTCTTTTAAGGAACTATCTTCGGGGTAATAATTTTTTAAAAAACTAATTACCGATTTTGCACCTGGTACTAATTTTCTAGGATCAATTCTTAGATCAAAATTATTTTCCATGTAACTCATGTCTCCATGAAAACCTTTTTCAAGCCAGGCTTCTAATATTTTTGCATCTTCAGGAAGTTCTTTAGCAGCAGCAATACCACAAAAGTCAAAGCCCATTTTCAGTGCTTCGGATTTAATGAATTCGGTATTTGAAAATTCGTTCAAAGCAATTCTGTGAATGTTTAATAATCTTATAATTAGACATGTAAAAATAGTAGAAAAACCTTGTTGTAAATAAATAAGATTATGAATGTAGTAAGAAGATATAGGCCCTTTTAGCCTCCGTTTTGAAATATTACTCAGTAAATGTATATTTGAAGGGTAATAGATACTCAACTATCAATCAAACATGGCTAGTAACAAACAAGCAGCAGTAGGTTTTATTTTTGCAACTATTTTAATAGATGTCATTGGCCTAGGTATTATTATCCCAGTGGTTCCACAATTACTGCAGCATTTAATGCATATAACAGACAAGTCTGATATCAGCTCTATCGCAAAGCCCGCCATGCTCATGACTTTTATTTATGCGGCCATGCAATTTATATTTGCGCCCATATTAGGAAGCTTGAGTGATCATTATGGAAGACGTCCTATTTTACTTTTTTCATTACTTGGTTTTGGTGTGGATTATATTTTTTTAGCCTTCGCACCTACTATTGGTTGGTTATTTGTAGGAAGAATGATTGCCGGCATTACAGGTGCAAGCATTACCACAGCTGCAGCCTATATGGCCGATATTAGTGATGAGAAATCCCGCGCTAAAAACTTTGGAATGATTGGAGCCGCCTTTGGCCTTGGATTTATTATTGGTCCATTATTAGGGGGTCTATTGGGTGAATGGGGGCCAAGAATACCTTTTCTAGTGGCAGCAGGCTTAGCATTAATCAATGCCTTATATGGTTATTTTATTTTACCAGAATCTTTAGACAAAGAACATAGAAGAGCCTTCGATATTAAAAGAGCAAATCCTATTGGGTCTTTAAAGAATTTAAATAAATATCCTGCTGTTTTTGGTTTGATCATTTCCTTATTATTTATTTATTTAGCAGCTCATGCTGTTCAAAGTAATTGGAGCTTCGCTAATATTAGCAAGTTTGGTTGGACCCCTAAAATGATTGGTATTTCTTTAGGCGTGGTTGGTTTATTGGTATCAGTTGTACAAGGTGTTTTAATACGATTTATAAATCCTAAAATAGGCAATGAAAAAAGTGTGTATTATGGTATTATGCTTTATGCCATTGGGTTGACATTATTTGCCTTTGCCTCTCAAAGTTGGATGATGTTTTTATTTTTAATTCCTTATTGCTTAGGAGGTATTTCTGGACCTGCATTACAAGCTATCATTTCTTTACATGTTTCTAAAAATGAACAGGGAGAATTGCAAGGGTCCTTAACAGGATTACAAAGTTTAACTACTATTATAGGTCCACCTATGATGATTGGGCTAACCTCTTATTTTTCTATAAAGAACGACCCAAGCCATATCTATTTTCCAGGTGCTGCTTTTTTGTTGGGGGCATTATTTATGATTTTAAGTGCCATTATTGCCTATTGGGTATTAAAACATGATACAAGCCCATCAAAGGCTTAGAATCTTGCCTTATAATCCCTTACTGTCGTTATATTTGTGGCTAAAATATACCTTATATGTCGACGCCCTTAATGGCTCAATTACAAGAGACTTCCGCTTTCATTCAATCTAAAATTAAATCAACAGCTCAAACGGCTATAATACTCGGAAGTGGCCTTGGCAATTTAGCCGCTCAAATAAAGGTTGATTTTGAAATTCAATATACTCAAATTCCACATTTTCCAATAAGTACGGTAGAAGGGCATAAGGGCAGATTAATTCTTGGTACTTTAAATGGTGTAAAAGTTTGGGTGATGGAAGGTCGCTTTCATTTTTATGAAGGCTATTCTCCAGAACAAGTAGCTTATCCTGTTCGTGTATTAAAATTATTAGGGGTTGAAAATTTAATTTTATCTAATGCTGCTGGCGGGGTGAATGCTAATTTTGAAGTGGGCGATTTAATGATTATAAAAGACCATATTAGTTTATTCTCCATTAATCCATTAATTGGAAAAAATGAATCTGCATTGGGTACAAGGTTCCCAGATATGAGTGAACCTTATGCTTTAGATTTTATAGAAAAAGCGAAAGCCATTGCAACAAAGCATCAAATAAAAGTACATGAGGGTGTTTATGTGGGTGTGACGGGCCCTACTTTTGAAACACGTGCAGAATATAAATTAATTAAGGCAGTAGGGGGAGATGTAGTAGGTATGAGTACAGTGCAAGAAAATATTGCGGCAGTGCACTGTGGTATGAAAGTATTTGCCATTAGTGTAGTAACCGATTTAGGTATTAGAGAAGATAACAATACCATTACACATGAAGAAGTTTTAGAAGCGGCGAATGCAGCAGAGCCTAAGTTAACCTTAATTATTAGCGATTTAGTAAAACAAATTTCCTAATATAATTTTAAACATGTCCATTGTTAAGCGCTTCTTATTTTTTTTAGTTCTATTTATTTTGCTTCAAATGGAAGCGAATGCGCAAAATTTTGGTAATGCACTAAGGCCCGTTGGTAGGTCGAATGGAAATGGACAAAGTACCGATTCCTTACAAAAAAGAGACCAGAACGCAGACTCCATTACCATTTTCTATAAATTGTATAATAATAATGAGATTCGAAAACTTGATTCAAGCATCAACGATTTTTTTATCCATTATCCCTTGCCCTATACTACTTATAATCTCGGTAATTTAGGAACGGCTACTAAGTCTTATTTATTTTCAACGCAGAAAAAAGGCGGCTTTGATGCTGGCTTTCATGCTTATGATGCCTATTCATATACTTTAGCTGCCACACCTTTTTATCAAACTACTAGGCCATATACCGAACTAGGTTATTTATTAGGTGGAAAAGGAGAGCAGTTAATAGAGGTAAGGCATACTCAAAATAGAACCCAACAATTAAATTTTTCTTTTGAATATCGATTTAGTAATTCTCCAGGTAATGTAAAAAATCAAAATGCGAATTTGAATAATATGCGTATTACAGCGCATTTTCAATCGAAACGAAAAAGATATGAGTCCTACTTTGTAATGCTAGCCAATAAGGCAGCCTCTTCTGAAAATGGAGGACTTGTGAAAGCTTCTTTATTAGATAGCTTATCGCTAAATAATCCTTATGAGCTAGAAACGAGACTAGGATTGAGTGGTGCTTCTTTTCGTAATCCTTTTAATACTACTATTGCTACAGGGACTACCTATAAGAACAATACTTATTTATGGCGTCAAACCTATGACCTTGGCCAAAAAGATTCTATCGTAAAAGATACAGTGACTATTCATTTGTTTTATCCAAGACTGAGGTTTCAAAATGAGGTTAAGTTAGAGTCGAATCAATTTGTCTTTGAAGACAGAGCGCCTAATGAATTAAACTATTTACAATATTTTAATTATAAAACCAGTTCAGCTACGAATGTTAAATTTGCTGACAGCTGGAATCTTATCACCAATGATTTTAGTTTAATTAGTTATCCGCAAAAGAATAACTCCAATCAATTTTTACAATTGGGATCGGGTTATACCCATTTAGCTACTACCTTATCAAGCATACAAAACTGGTCTGAATATGATTTATACGGGTTTGGGGTCTATAAAAATAAAACAAGAAATCAGTTATGGGATTTAATAGCTTCAGGTAAATTATATATAAATGGTTACCATGCAGGAGACTATGATGCTCAATTTTATTTATCTAGAATTTTAAGTACGAAAGGCACTTATTTGAAAATTGCTTTTCAAAATAGCAATCGTACCCCTTCTACTAATTATTTAGGACTAACACAGTTTCCTATCAATGCTTTAAAATCAACACAGAAAGAAAATACCATTGATATGTTGGCAGAAACAGGGAATGCAGCAAAAGCCTTTAGGGTTTCTTTTAATTATCAATTAATTAATAACTATAATTATTTTGCCTCAGGCTATCAAGCTGCTGTGTATACTAGTCCTATTAGTTATATTGGCGCAGTGCTAAATAATAAAATAAAACTAAGTAATCATTGGAATTGGTATAATGAGACCACTTTACAAGTAGTGGATCAATCGGCACCTATTCATATTCCATTAATTTTATCTAGACAAAGATTGGCCTTTGAAGGTAATTTTTATAAAAACTTAAATTTATCTACCGGGCTAGAGATGATTTATCATACCGAATTTAAAGCAGACGACTATATGCCTTTAACCGGACAGTTTTTTGTTCAAAATACTTATATGCTTCAAAATAGGCCTACAGCCAATGCTTTTTTACATTTTATGATAAAGCGCTTCAAAGGGTATATTAGACTAGAGAACCTGAATACTTTAATCCCTACAAGTAATTCATTAGGAAACACTTATAATTTCACTGCTAAAAATTATCCAGGCACTGGTACTTGGTTTAGAGTAGGCATTTGGTGGAATTTCATCAATTAAGATGACTTAGATCATCCTACAAACTGACTAGAATTGCCTTTTTTTTAACAGCTATTTTATGGGTTCATCAAATAAGACTGTACCTTTGAATTAATTCAAGGTCTAATGAAAAGGGTATTTACTATATTTTTAGTTTTATTATATGCTGTTGCTAGTATGGGCGCAACAGCGACTACCCATTTATGTGCAGGCAAGGTTAAAACTTGTAAATGTGGTAAGCCTTCTAAAAAGGACTTATGCTGTTCTGAAAAAACAGTGTATTTAAAATCTCAGGACAGTCATCAGTCTCAGACAAGCACTAATAATATTGTTAAGAAATTAAGTCTTAACGCTACTCACGAAGTAGTAACTATTCAGAAGGTTATTTCTACCTTACTTAATAGCAAGCCTCTTATTTCTCAGCAGACTTTGGTTAATACTGGGCCTCCTATTTACGAGCTCATCTGCGTTTATTTAATTTGATTTTTTACTAGAGAATAGATGGTCTCATTTGTATGAATGAAGCCATCCGAAAATAGTATACAGCTTATGCCTATACTATAGAATTAATTTACAAATATTATATTTAAAAAAAAGATTATGAAAAATTTTATATTATTAATGGGTTTTATTTTGATTTCTACTTTTGCTTTACAAGCGCAAACTTCTACTAAAATTAAAGTAGCAGGTAATTGTGCAATGTGTAAAGGACATATTGAAAAAGCGGCTAAAGAAGCGGGTGCAGTAACTGCCAACTGGGATAAGGCTGCTAAAGTATTGAAGGTAAGTTTTGATGCATCTAAAACATCTACGGATAAAATTGAAGACGCTGTGGCTGCTGCTGGTTACGATACCGAGCATAAAGTAGCTACTACAGATGCTTATAGCAAATTAGATGAGTGTTGCCAGTACGATAGAACTAGTAAAACTGCTGTTGCAGAGAATGCTAGCTGTTGCAAGCCAGGTGCTAGTTGTTGCGCAGATGGGGTAGTCTGTAAAAAAGGGATGTCTAAAGACGGCAAAGAAATGGAATGCTGCAAGAAGGATGCTAAATGTTGCAAAGACGGCGCTTGTTGCAAATAAATAATAAACAAGCTTACATTCAATAGTAAGCAAGTGTACATCATCATCATCATCTAGTACTTTATTTTTTAAGACTTATTAAAAAATGGGTATTGGGTGATGATTTTTTTATCTATTTATTTGACAGATTAGCTTATTTATGTTTCCAATTGATTCTTCTACCGACAAAACATTTTACAATTAATCCATTAGAGCTTTCTGTGATGCCTTTTCCAACACCAAAATTAAATTCGTAAAGTGGGTGTAAATAAAGGTCAACCACTGCGTATAGTTGATGTTCTTGATTAGGTAATCTATATGGGTTTAGAAGTTTCCCCGTATTACCATAATATTCAAATCCTAGACTTGCTTTTTTAGAGCTAGCATAAGCATATTTTAAATTAGGTTCAAACAAAACTTCATTATTGGTAAAGGATACCCCAAGGCTAGGATTAAAAGACCAATAATGGTTACCTATTGTTTTATCAAAAATGGGTCTAATTTCTGCACCCCAATCTTTTTCATTGGTAAAAGGGTCTTTATCAAAACCAATTTCAGTAGATAAACTTACGCCAATAGGCCAATTCCAACTATCTGGTGCTTTCACTCTAGGTCTGATATGAGAACCTGTATATTGTAATTTGCCATTGTTATTATAGGTGAAAATATAAAATCCCAATTCTGCATCTTTTGAAAGCCCTGTGGTGATTTCAATGGTTTCTAATAATGGATGATATTTTTCATTAGATTTTGGGCCTTTAAAAGTATAGTTTGAGTGAAGCTCTATGATTGTCATATACTTTGGTGTGGTGGCTGAACCATAGACCTGAATTTCACCCGCATCCTGTGCTATTGCATTTTGACAGATGAAGCTTAAGCCCAATAGAAGAAATAAAAAATAGATAGAATAGCTTGAGTACTTTATAAAATTCATAATTCCAATTTTGACTACAAAACTAATGTTTTAGTTTCTTTTTATCTTCTTAATTATTTATTCTTAAAATTTTTCAAAATAGGCTAAACTTCCACCCACCCATTGTTTATTTTTATTATAATCAACTCCTATCATCTTGCCCTTACTTAATCGAGCTAGGTTCATGGTAGCTATGTATTTTTGGCTGGCTTTGTCCCAAAAATAAAATAATCTTAATTCGGCTTTGGCAGGCCCTGTGGGTGTTTCAATGCAGCTGGCATAGTTTACTTTTTCTTGTAGTATCCAACCTGAGTGGTCTTTTATGTTTTCAATATCACCTGGGTTAATATCTATAATAACCCCTTGGCCTGCAAAAGAGAATAGGGGTTTGAGTATGTATTTGTCTAATGCTGTAGGTAGTTCTGTTAATTGGTCAACAAATTGGGTCTGCGGAATATAGGCATGCTTTAAAAAAGGTAGTAAGAATTTACTAATTCTAAAAAAATGATGAGGGTGTGTGACCCATTCAATATTCAAATTAGTTTGAAGTAAAGCGCCTTTCTCTTGTATCTCTTTTGTTTGATGCTTTAATTCATCTAAAACAATACGGTTGTAGATTCTATCAATTTTTATTTTACTGCCATCTCTTTCATAATATAAGCAATTTCCTTCTGCAAAAATTTCAGTAATACAAACAATGGGAATGTTAAAATATTTTTCGGTACAGTAAAAATCAATTCTTGTTTTTTGCTGACGAGGAAGTATTTCTAATAATACGGTATGTTTAACTGAATCTGTTATACTATGTTTGTTAGTATCTATTTGGGAATGTTTTGTGAAATCTGCTATCGAATTTTTAGCATTATCTAAAATAGAATTTCCTTTTAAGATAGTTTCTAAATGAGCTAAATATTTTTCTTTAGTATAGCCATTTAAGTAAGGGCTATAACTATTAGGAACATCATATATTTCACGAATGCATTCATCTTGCAGTATTTCATAAGCAAATAAAGAAGGAAAGCCTTGTAACTCAATTAAAGCAGGCACCAATTCATTTTGCTCATTTTGGGCAATAGCGAAATCCATTACGATACACCCTGGTAAAGGGGTTTCCTTAGGGAAAAGGGGAACATTTTTTAAAGAAGGTTCTGTTATAGCATTGAAACGGTCTGACTGAATTACTTGGTTAACATAGTCTCCTGTGGCCAACATTTTTTCAGTAAAAACTTTATCAATAAAAATAGGGGTTTCTGCTACCGTAAAATCAAGAGCATTAGGGAAGGGTGTATTTAAGGCAGCTAAATAATTTTGATGAGCTTTCTCAGAAAAGGCCGCATTGAATTTTTGTCTTGTAGAAGCAATCATATATTTAATTTATGATTTCGCTTTTAAGGCTGAATCTAAAAAATTAGGTATGATAGCTTCAAAAGTAGACTTAATTTTTTTAGGGTCATTTAAGTGCTCAATCATTCTATCCCATTTCTCAATACCAAATTCTTCCATTATAGAAGTTTTAATTTTTTCTTCTTTAAAATAATCTAATAAAATATGGTACTCACCTTCTGGGTGAAATTGCACCCCTGACATATGCTCGTTAAATTGAATACCCATAATAGCTCGCTCTAAAGGCACTTGAGGTCTAATTTTTTCTAGTGCAGTGATGCGAGCACCCATACTATTTATGAGCTCGTCGTTGGGCTCGGTTATTTGATAAAGCCTACTTTCTAAAGCATAAAAGGGATCTTCTAATCCCTCAAATAAATTATTATATTCAATGGGATGAACAGGTAAAATTCCCACTTGTCTTGATTTTCTTAAACTAATTTTTCCAAGTTTAAAATGTCTGCAGGCAATTTGAAAACTATGACAAATTAAAAAAACGGGCTTTTTTAATGCAAACATTTGGTCCAGCCATTCTGTATACAATGTATCCCAGGGCTCACCTTTAGAATCCACTGGAGAGCCTGGACCTCCTGTTGAAATATAGGCATCGAAGCTATCATTAGGAATCTCAGAACAATCTCTAAGTTTAAAAATTTGATGTTCAATACTTATATTTCTATCCTTGCTCCAATGAGCTAAAAGTAGTTGAATACAATCCATGCCCACATTGGTATTCCCATCATACATATCAATGATAGCAATATTTAAATGGGGGCTTAACATTATAGGTAGCTTAAGTTGGTCTTAGGCGTCAATACCAGTAAGGTTTCATACATGAGTTGAATGGTATCCACGATATCTTTTTTATGTATCATTTCAACTGTTGTATGCATGTATCTTAAAGGCATTGAAATTAAAACCGAAGGGCATCCTTCATTGGCATAAGCAAAACTATCGGTATCGGTTCCAGTGCTTCTGCTTAAGGTTCTAAATTGTACTGGAATTTTTTTGGCTTTAGCAGTATTTTCTACAATGGCTAATAATTTATTATGAATAGCAGGTGCGTAAGCAAGTGAGGGTCCTTTACCGCATTCAATATCGCCTTCAATGGCTTTATTAATCATGGGTGTATGTGTATCATGGGTTACATCGGTTATAATAGCAATATTGGGTTTGATACGACGCGCAATCATCTCTGCACCACGTAGTCCAATTTCTTCTTGCACTGCATTCACAATATATAATCCAAATGGAAGTTTCTTTTTATTCTCTTTTAATAAGCGGGCTACTTCTGCAATCATAAAACCACCCACTCTATTATCAAAGGCACGTCCAATAATAAAATCATTGGCTAATTCATCAATACCTTCTTGATAAGTAACCACGGCTCCAATATGAACGCCTAAGGCTTCTACTTCTTTTTTAGATCTTGCACCACAGTCTAATGTTAAGTTGTCTACTTTGGGTTGAGGTTCTTTTTGTTCTGGGTTACTTAATCTTGTATGTATTGCAGGCCATCCAAATACAGCTTTCACTGGGCCTTTTTTACCATGAATATAAACACGCATAGAAGGAGC
>JBAXWU010000070.1:0-7922 GCA_037128235.1 Chitinophagia bacterium
GGGGTTTGTCCGCTTGCGATCATCTCAGCCATTGTATTTACTTTCATAGCTAGTTTTTTATGCTTGATTTGTCCAGGCATCTCTATCGTCTGGTGCAAATTTCCAAGGTGCAAAATTATTTTCAATATTACTAAACATGCTATTCCACTCTTGCGGTGCATTACTTTCTTCCATCACTAGTGACCTACGAAGTTCCATAATGATATCTAAAGGAGATATGCTTATAGGACATTCTTCAACACAAGCATTACAAGTAGTGCAAGCTCTTAATTCTTCCACTGTAATATAATCGTGTAATAAAGACTTATTATCAGGCAGAAAGTTTTTATGTAAGTCAATGTTTTTACCTACTGCTTCTAATCTGTCTCTAGTGGCCATCATAATTCTACGAGGGCTTAATAATTTACCTGTTATGTTCGCAGGGCAGGCTGATGTGCAACGACCACATTCGGTACAACTATAAGCGTCCATTAAATTTTTTGAACTTAGGTCCATTACATCCTTGGCGCCAAAACTGGCAGGAGCAGCAGCGCCAGTGGGCGCTAGTTCAGGTTGCATAGCATACAATACTTCGTTTTGCACTTCAGGCATATTATGCATCATGCCCTTGGGTGTTAGCGGCGCATAGTAAGTATTGGGGAAGGCTAAAATAATATGCAAGTGCTTTGAATAAGGTAGGTAGTTCATAAAAATAAAAATACCTATAATGTGCAACCACCAAGCACTATGTTCAATTATAAAAAGGGTATCACTATTGATGCCGCTCAATAAAGGTTGAAGGCTTGATGAAATAATAAAATGAGTTTCAGTATCGGCAGCATTCATAGTTAGGAATAAACCCATTAAGATAATTTCAGCAATTAAAATATAATTAGCATCAGAGCGGGGCCAGCCTGCTAAGTCGTTACTCATAAACCTTTTTAGTTTCAGTATATTTCTTCTTACTAAAAAAATAATACAAGCAACAAACACTAAGGCCGCTAGTATTTCAAAACTATTAATAACAAAATTATATATTGAAATGGCGTCCATCTTTTCAAAATAGCTTTCAAAAATTCGGTGGGTACCTAGTATGCCATCTGCCATAATTTCAAGTAGCTCAATATTAATAATGATAAAACCAACATATAGAATTATATGCAAAATAGCAACAATAGGTTTTGTAAACATTTTCTTCTGCCCCAAGGCTAGCAAAAAAACATTTTTCCAGCGCCTTGCTTTTTGATCATTCACAAAACCTGCCTTACCTATTAAAATATTTCTTCTAATGCGAAGTAAATTTTTACCAAAAACAGATAGTGCCGTTGCAGTAAGAATAATAAAGAGGATTTGAGCTATAATAGCCATAAGGATATTTGAGATATCAAAATTAGTACAAATTTAACCCATTTTTGAAAGCCAAGAATCTAAAATGCCTACTTAATTGGATAACTTGCAATTATTGCTTAAAATTGCTTTTTAATTAGTGTAAATATGAGTCTGACAATAGCCCAAAAAGTTGAACAATGGTTAGCTGGTAATTATGACCAGGCCACTAAGGACGCTATTACCTTGATGCAATCTCAACCAGGCGAAGAATTGGCCGATAGTTTTTATAGAAACCTAGAATTTGGAACGGGTGGCTTAAGAGGTATTATGGGAGTGGGTACCAATAGAATAAATAAGTATACCATTGGAATGGCTACACAAGGTTTTGCGAATTACTTAAATAAGACTTATGCTGGTGAGAAAATTTCGGTAGTTGTGGGCCATGACAGTAGAAATAATGCAAGGTTTTTTGCTGAAACTACGGCACAAGTATTTGCAGCTAACGGTATTAAAGTTTATTTATTTGAAGCCTTACGCCCTACACCCGAATTAAGCTTTGCTATTAGAAAATTGGGGGCTAAAGCCGGAGTAGTTTGCACCGCTTCTCATAATCCCAAAGAATATAATGGCTACAAGGCTTATTGGAATGATGGTGGTCAGTTAGTACCCCCACATGATAAAAATGTTATTATAGAAGTGGAATCTATTCATTCTATTGATGATGTTAAATGGGAAGGAGGCGCTGCCAATATTGAACTTATTGGAACTTCTATGGATGAAGCCTATACAAAAATGCTTCAAACATTAAGTGTATATCCCGAAGTCATTGCACAGCAACACGATTTAAAAATTGTTTACACTCCAATTCATGGTACAGGTATAACCTTAGTGCCAAAAGTTTTAGCTGCTTATGGATTTACCAATGTGCATGTAGTAGAAGAGCAGTCCATACCCGATGGTAATTTTCCTACCGTGCATTATCCTAATCCAGAGGAAACGGAGACTATGAGCATGGGTTTACATAAAGCCAAAGCATTAGATGCAGATATTGTACTAGGTACCGATCCTGATGCAGATAGAGTAGGTGTGGGTGTTAAAAATCATAAGGGGGAATGGGTATTAATGAATGGAAATCAAACCGCTGTGCTAGCTTTTGCATATCTGATGGAGGCGCGCAAAGCCAAAGGTATTGCAAAGCAAAACGATATGGTTATTACCACTATTGTGACTACCGCTATGATTAATGAAGTAGCCAAGCAAAATAAGGTGAACTGCTACAATGTATTGACTGGGTTTAAGTGGGTGGCTGAATTAGTAAAAGAAAAAGAAGGTAAGGAAAATTATATTATTGGAGGAGAAGAGAGTTTTGGATTAATGATTGGAGATCAAATTAGAGACAAGGATGCGGTGAGTGCGGTAGCTATTTTATGTGAAATGGCTGCTTATGAAAAAGCAAAAGGCAGCACCTTATTTGATAAACTCATTGAGCTTTATTTGCAATATGGTTTTTACTATGAAAACTTAATTAGTATTACCAAAAAAGGAATGAATGGACAAGCAGCCATTGCCAAAATGATGGAAGACTATAGACAATCGCCTCCTAGTAATATTGACGGGGAAGCGGTGACCACTTTATTGGATTATGAATTACAAATTGGAAAGAATTTAGTAACTGGAGAAACTTGGAAGCTTGCATTACCTAAGAGTAATGTCCTGCAATTTATAACAGCCAATGGAACGAAGATTTCAGCAAGGCCAAGTGGTACTGAACCTAAAATAAAATTTTATTTCAGCGTAAATACCAAATTAAAAGATAAAGCAAGTTTTGATACCACTTATCAAATGCTTCAAGATAAAATCAAGGCCATCATTTCTTCAATGCAATTAAATTAATAGCATGAGAAAATGGGAAGATTTAGTAGACACTTACTTACATAAAGGACTTCGAAAAAAATTAGTAGAAATTTTAAAGGAGAAAGGCATTACAGATATTAAAGTCTTGGAAGCTATTCACTCTATACCAAGGCATTATTTTTTAGACTCGGCCTTTGATAAAATTGCTTACGAAGACCGCGCCTTTCCTATAGCTGCGGACCAGACCATTTCACAGCCTTATACGGTAGCTTATCAAACCCAATTACTACAAATTAAGAAGGGGGAGAAAGTACTTGAAATAGGCACGGGGAGTATGTATCAGACAACAGTGCTAGCAGCCATGGGTGCCCAAGTATTTACCATTGAAAGACAAAAACAATTATTTGAACAAACGCCCACTTATTTATTTAAAGAGCAATATCCTACTATACAATTTTTCTTTGGAGATGGATTTGAAGGCCTTCCTTTATTAGCACCTTTTGATAAAATATTAATTACTGCAGCCGCGCCCAAAATTCCAGAAAAATTATGGGCTCAATTAAAAATAAGTGGTAAGATGGTCATTCCTTTAGATGAATCCGATGGGGCACAAAGAATGCTTAGACTTACTAAAAAAAGAGATGGCTCTCTAAAGCAAGAAAAGTTTACTACTTTCTCTTTTGTGCCTATGCTAGAAGGAAAAACCCAGAAATAAACTTTTAAGGGTTCACTCCTGGGCTACGATTATAAAACTATCTTTTAAAAAATCTAATTATCTATTTCCAATTACCTATTTATTATTCATTATTGAGGAGGCATTTGATCCATACCGCCACCGTCTTCTGATTTATTATTTTTACGCTTTAATAAATTCACATCAAATTTTCCAAAACGATAAGAGAAGTTTAATCTAAATGTTTGTTGGTCTCTGACTCTTGAAACATTTTGAATGAAATATTGACTTTCTGAATAAGTTTTGTTCACTCTTGTTTTGAAAACGTCATTTACACTCAGTGATAAACTTGCAGTTCTACCTCCCGTTAAAGTCCAATCTTTTCTAATGGCCATATCAAAGTCATAAGAAGGTAGGTTATAGCCTTGTGCTGTAGACTGAGGGCCGCCAAAACCACCAAAACCTCCACCACCTCCACCAAATCCGCCTCCACCACCGTGACCTCCACCGCCTGGAGGTAAAATAGTCTTGGCTTGGTATTGACCACTAAACTGAAAAGAATACCCTTTTGACAATTTGAAAGTATTATTCATCTTGCTAAACCAGCTAGTTAAATTATTATTTACATCTTGACCAGGAATGGTGGCTTGAATGGAAGAGTTGAATAAATTAAAACTCAAGTTCATATCCCACCACTTAGTAATAGCCGTTTTATTACTTAACTCAAGACCATAAGTTATAGCCGTATTGGCATTAATATAAGAGCTGTAAAAAGCAGAATCGTTGGTAAGAGGATTAATAGCCTTGTAGATATAGTTGGTAATTAAGTTAGTGCTATACTTATAGTAAGCATTGGCTAAAAAGTTAGATCCTTTTTGATAAGCATTATTATAACCTAATTCAAAAGAATGGGTGAACTGAGGATCTAAGTTAGGATTACCCACTGTAATATTTAAAGGGTCGGTATAATCGGGGAAGGGTTGCAATTGAAAGAAGTTAGGCGCATTAATACGCTTAGAATAATTCAATTGAATGTCTTGTTTGTCAGTTAATTTGTAAGTTACAAAAGCACTTGGGAAAAGTGAAATAGGGAATGATTTTTTAAAATGTAAAGAATCCATTCCTTTATTGTTTTGAACATCCACAGTATAAGACCTATTCTCTGCTCTTAAGCCAAATTGATAACTTAATTTATTCTTTTTTCCATTTAAGTTTACATAGCCTGCTAAAATATTTTCACCATAGTTATATTTTGTACTAATGCTACTTAAGTAAATATCATTTCTAAATTGGTCCCTGCTATTAAATTCATCTCTAGTATTATATCGAAGACCTGTTTCAAATTTTACCGCATTTTTAAACTCACGTGTGTAGTCGATATTGGTTGTATAGTTTTTATTATTACCTACACCATTACTTCTTTGATTTAAGTAGCTTGAATTAATAATAGACCAATTGTCATTTGTAGCATTATTGTAATTAAAATCGGCAGTTAATTCGTGACCCTGTTCTGCAAATAAATGTTTAAAACTTATTTGTGCCCCTTTATTCATGTAGGCAAAATTTGAACTATTATCGTAGGACACAGATTTTCTATAGCTTTGTTTTATAGAATCAATGATTTGATTTCCACTCGATAAGGACCCTCCCTCTGAGATATTACCATAAAATGAAAAACTATTTCTATTATCGGGTAAATAATCTAGGCCTGCGCGGTAAAAATTAAAAGATCCATTGCTAGTGCTATTATTAATTGTATTTGCAAAACTTGGAAGAGCGTTTCCTAGAATTTCTCTATTACTGGTATTACTAGATATTGATTTACGTCCAAACATATTAGCACTTAGTGAAAAGTTCAATTTATTATCTCTAACATTTAAATCTCCACCACCATTGAATTTTCCACGCATATCAATACCAGTTCTTATACCACCATTATAACCATTCTTTTTATTCTTTTTTAGGACAATGTTTAAAATACCTGCATTACCACCCGATGCATCATACTTCGCAGAAGGGTTGGTGATAATTTCAACTCTATCAATAATGTCTGCTGGAATTTGATCCATGGTTAAAGTCGTAGGTCGATTGTCTATAAGTAAAGTGGGTGTTGCATTTCTCAATGTTACATTGCCATCAATGTCAACATTTAAATTAGGAATACTCTTCATCACTTCCACTGCAGTTTGCCCTGTGCTCGTTAAGTTTTTATCGACATTAAATATTTTACGGTCAATACCCATTTCGAATTGAGGTTTAGCAGTAGAAGTTACTGTTACACTCTGTAAATCGGTAGGGGACTCTTCTAATTTAATATTACCTAAGTCTTTATCTACTAAGGCCATCATTTCTTGCATGCTTTGTCCGCCACCCATTTTAATACCAAAGCTTAATTGCTTTTCTAATTTTTTATAACCCACGCTTGAAATACTTAGCTTAAAATTCCCCATCACTGGTAAACTTTCAAAACTAAAATCACCATTGGCAGCTGTTAACATAGTCCCTAAAATGGCCTCTGTACTTTTTTTGGTAGCAGGGTCAAATTTGCTTCCTTTTATTTGTAGTGTAACGCCTTCAATTCCTTTTTTATTGGCATCAATTATTTTACCATAAAAATGTCCCTGATTCATATTAGCGCCACCGGCTTTTGCCCCTGCCGCAGCAGGATATTGTGCATTGGAAATCATTTGAATCAGTAATAAAGAAGTGAGGATAAATATATTTTTCATATTAATTGGATGCGTTTTTGTTCCCTGGGTTTATTTAATTTGCAAATATCTAACATAATCTCTAAGGGTGGTAGCTAGAATGTATAAACGGCAATTTATACTGTACTTAAAATAAACTGTAAAATTAGTCCCCAAATAAAACCAAGGCAGAAAGCCATAATTCTTATTTTTTGACTGGCTTTTAAAAGATATGTTTCAATTTTTTTAGACCATTTGGTCTCTATGTTCAACAAAAAGTCGTTTGCTGTTGATTGCGTAAATTGGGATAAAAGGGAAGGAAAAATTTGCGCTAGCTCTTCCAAGAAGACTTCTTTGAGTTGGGTAATTGTTTTGTCACCAATAAACATAGAAATAACAGGCATTTTTTGCACCAGTCTTTCTTTAAAAAATTCATCCAATTTTGCGTCTATAAAAGGAAGTAATTTTTGAAAGCTATCGCCCTGCGTTAATTCGGGCAGTATTTGACCAATTGAAATTTGACCTGCTTTTTTTGAAAAAAGACTTTGCCATTGCCTGCCGGCCATATGAAAGCTTTGATGGGGAAAGAAAATGATTTTAATAAATCCCCAGCTAATAAGCCAGCCAAAGCTGGCCACCCATAAAGGTAATAAAAGCATCTGCATACAAAACTGGTTTACATAAAAAAACCTATCCTCTGACCGAATGAACGGAAAGGATAGGTTTTGGGGAGAACGATGGGTCTCGAACCCACGACCTACAGATCCACAAACTGTCGCTCTAACCTACTGAGCTACGCCCTCCATTTAGGGTCGCAAAAATACGTTAAATAAGGAACCAAAGAAAGAAGTTTTCGATGTTTTTATAAATTTGTCACAAAAATGCTGGCTTTATTTCAATTATAGTCCTATGATAGGCATTTTATACTATTTTTGAAATACTTCATGCGCAATATTATGACATACATAAAACAAAATAAGTGGAAATTCTTTGCCACTTTAGTACTAGTAGGCGGGTTGTTTTTTGCTTTTAACACCTTTAATACTGCTAATTCTGAAACTTCAGAAATAAGACATAGAAAACTTTTATCTACAGTAGGTCGTCTATTAGAGAGTGAGCATTACAGTCCTAAAGTTATTGATGATAAATTTTCTAAAGAAGTTTTTGATGCTTATTTAAAAACCTTAGATCCTGAAAAAAATATTTTAATTCAATCAGATATTGATTCTTTAAAAGTTTTTGCCACCACTATTGACGATGAAATTCATGGAGCAGCCATTCAATTTGAACCAGCTGCTAATGCTATTTATGAAAGAAGAGCGAAAGAAATTAAATCCATTTTTGAATCTATCATTGATAAGCCATTTAATTTCACGACAGATGATTCTTTAGTGGTAGAT
>JBAXWU010000071.1:0-7851 GCA_037128235.1 Chitinophagia bacterium
TTAGGGATTCGAACCCCAGGACCTGTTACAGTCAACAGTTTTCAAGACTGCCGCATTCGACCGCTCTGCCAACTCTCCGCGGCAAATGTAGGAAGGGAAACCCAATTATGCAAAAAATACTTGTATTTATTGGGCTTAAACAAATGCGCTAATTAATTGACTACCATGTATCTTTACAAAAATGGTCTAGGTGAAAGAATTGTCGGCACTGAATGTGTTTTTTTGGAAGTATAGGTTTCGGTTTTTTACCGGAATTCTACTAGTCATTGCGACTAATTATCTTGCCGTTTTAGCTCCCCAAATTACCGGATATGTGGTGGGTCTAGTACAAGCTAAACTTCCTGGGGGAAAGCCAGCTCCTTCCTTACACAATGAAATTATTGTAAACTGGATTAGTGGTTTAAGTACTAGCTATAATTTTAGTTTTGCTTGGTTAATTACCTTTTGTAGTGTTACTATATTAGTCTTGGCCATTGTAAGAAGTGTTTTTATGTTTTTTATGCGTCAAACCATTATTGTAATGAGTAGGCACATAGAATTTGATCAAAAAAATCAGGTCTATGCCCATTATCAAAAATTAGATACTGAATTTTATAAGACCCATAGCACCGGAGATTTAATGAGCCGTATTACAGAAGATGTAAGTAGGGTAAGAATGTATACTGGCCCATCTATAATGTATCTGATAAACTTGGTGTCTTTGATTGGCTTTTGCTTATACAATATGTTTAGTAAAGATGTTCGCCTTAGTTTATATGTACTTGCACCTCTTCCAATACTGGCTATTACTATTTATTTTGTCAATAGTATTATTAATAAAAAAAGTGAAGAAATTCAGGGTCAACTTTCCAATTTAACCACCAATGCACAAGAATCTTATTCTGGTATTAGAGTTATCAAATCTTTTGTACAAGAAAAAGCTATGTTGGGTTTCTTTAAAACCAATAGTGAGCTTTACCGTAAAAACGCAGTAAGCTTGGCCAAAGTGGAAGCCTTTTATGCACCTACCATGGCTTTAATGATAGGACTTAGTACATTATTAACTATTTATTTAGGAGGCTTAGAAGCATTGAAAGACCCAAGAAAAGTAGGTACTGTGATTGAGTTTGTTATTTATATAAACATGCTTACATTTCCAGTAAGTGCTATTGGTTGGACAGCAAGTATGATACAACGCGCAGCAGCTTCTCAAAAAAGATTAAATGAATTTTTATCTATTGTGCCTATAATTACTACAAAAAATACAAAGGTCATTCCTTCTTTTGAAGGCAATATAGAATTTAATAATGTTGGGTTTGTATATCCGCATTCTGGTATTCACGGCTTAAATAATTTTGATTTAAAAATTAAAGCAGGGCAGAAGGTTTTAATATTGGGTAAAACTGGTTCAGGAAAAACATCTATCGCTCAATTAATTACTAGAATGTATGAGACAAATACAGGTAGTATTAGTATTGATGGAGTGAATGTAAATAATATTAATACCCAACAACTCAGAAAAGAAATTGGCTATGTGCAGCAAGATGTTTTTTTATTCAGCGATTCTATAGAAAACAACATTCGTTTTGGAGTAGATGCTAGTTTTACCAAAGACGATTTAATCCATGCCACTCAAACGGCCCATGTATTAAATGAAATTAATAATTTACCTAAACAATTTGAAACCCTGGTTGGAGAAAGGGGTACTACATTAAGTGGAGGACAAAAGCAAAGAGTAGCCATTGCGCGTGCCCTTTTAAAGAAGCCCAATATTTATATTTTTGATGACTGCTTAAGTGCGGTGGATGCCAATACAGAACAAATTATTTTGTCTAACTTAAAAAGCTATATTCAAAACAAAACAGCCCTTTTTATTACACACCGGATTTTTTATAGTTTTCAATTTGACCTTATTATTTACCTAGAGGACGGTAAAATTGCTGAAATGGGCACCCACGATAGTTTATTAGCTAAAAATGGCCTTTATGCCGAATTATATAGGGTTCAACAAACTCAAGAGCAACATTAATTTAACCTGAAAATTTTACTTTTTCAATAACATTTTATATTTTTAAGAATAATAATTGTAAAGAAATATGGAACAGGAGAATTACGAAAACAACAACGACCGAAAAATTGAGAGTGTCTATAGTACTCGAGTGCGTGCAGGCAAGAGAAGAACTTATTTCTTTGATGTAAGAGCTACGCGTAGTAACGATTATTTTTTAACCATTACAGAAAGTAGAAAGCGTTTTGATAATAATGGCTACGACCGCCATAAAGTTTTTATTTATAAAGAAGACTTCAATAAATTTATCAAGGCCATTAACGAAGCGATTGATTTTGTTAAAACAGAATTAATGCCCGATTTTGATTTTGATGCGTTTAATCATGAAGAAGAAGGCGCGTATGCGCCTGATGCGGGAGTAACACCTTCTTTGTCTGATGCAAGAGTAACACCTTTTGAATCTAATGATGCTAATGCAGGAGCTAGACCAAATACAATTAATGATAGAGATGTAGCTCCTTCTCAAGAACAGCCGGTTCAAGCGAATATGTCTGAGGCAAGAGTAATACCTCCTTTACCTATATATACTGAAACATCTTCTCAAGAAACTCCAGACGATAAAGACCCCATTGAAATTACCGAGAAAAAACCTTTAGAAGCGAGAGAAACTAAAGCAAGTGAAGGAGATAATTTAAGTGGGGAAGAAGTAGATAAATGGTAAAATAGAATTTACCTAATTATTTAGAACTGCTTATAACTTTTTAAGCATCCAGATATCACAACCGTCGTGTCCACTATTGCCCAAGGCTTGGTTTAATTTTTCAAAGCCCACATTTTCATAAATACTTACAGCTTTAGAAAGCTCAGGCATCGATTCTAAATATACCTGATCGTACCCATTTGCTTTGGCCCAGTCCATTGCTTTTAAAAGTAATTTTTTACCAAGTCCTGTGCCTCTCGCATTTTTATCTAAATATAATTTTACAAGCTCGCAAGTTTTTTCAGGTAAGGCTTCTGTTGGGAAAATACCACAGCCTCCTAATATAGTTCCATTGTGTTCAGCCACATAATAAACAGAACCAGGGGCTTTGAATAATTCATATAAGTGGTCGGTAGTAGGATCAAAATAAACAGTGCCTGGCTTATTGGCACCAAATTCTGCTAATGCATTTCTAATCACTGCAGCAATGGCTACATTATCGGAGGGCTCAATATTTCTTATATGTATGGTTTCCAACATTAACCTTGTTTTTTCCAATTTTTATATTGGTTCATTAATCCGTTGGTTGAACTATCGTGGCTATTAATAGCTTCGTTATTTTCTAATTCAGGTAAAATTTTATTAGCAAGTTGTTTTCCTAATTCAACTCCCCATTGGTCATAACTAAATATATTCCAAATAACGCCTTGTGTGAAAATTTTATGCTCATACAAAGCAATCAAAAAACCTAAAGTAGAAGGCGTCATTTTCTTAACTAAAAAAGAATTGGTAGGTTTATTACCTGCAAAAACTTTAAAAGGAGTAAGGAATTCAATTTCTTTATCTGTTTTTTTATTAGCAGTTAATTCTGCTACTACTTCCGCATTTGTTTTTCCATTTAACAAAGCTTCTGTTTGCGCAAAATAATTACTTAATAATTTATCGTGATGGTCACCGGTAGGGTTGTGGCTAATAGCAGGAGCTATAAAATCACAAGGAATGACTAAAGTACCCTGATGTATTAATTGATAAAATGCATGTTGGCCATTGGTGCCTGGTTCTCCCCAAATAACAGGGCCGGTGCTATAATTCACAGCGGTGCCATTACGGTCGATATATTTACCATTACTTTCCATATTACCTTGTTGGAAATAAGCTGCAAAGCGGTGTAAGTATTGGTCATAGGGTAGGATGGCTTCCGATTGTGCGCCAAAGAAATTCGTATACCAAATACCTAATAAAGCCATTACTACAGGAATATTATTTTCGAATTTTTCTGTTTTAAAATGATTATCTGCATCGTGCGCTCCTTTTAATAAAGCTTCGAAATTTTCATAGCCAATAGTTAAAGCAATAGATAATCCAATGGCACTCCATAAAGAATATCTTCCACCTACCCAATCCCAGAACTCAAACATATTCTTACTAGAAATACCGAATGTATTTACTGCTTTTTCATTCGTACTTAAGGCCACAAAATGAGTCGCAATATGTTTTTCATCTCCAACTTTTTCTACAAACCAAGTTCTTGCCGTATGGGCATTGGTCATGGTTTCTTGAGTGGTAAATGTTTTAGAAGCAATTAAGAATAAGGTTTCTTCTGCGTTCAGTTTTTTTAAAGTTTCTGCTATATGCGTACCATCTACATTACTGACAAAATAAACTTGAATACCTTCTACCCAATAAGGCTTCAAAGCCTCTGTTACCATGACTGGGCCTAGGTCAGATCCACCAATACCAATATTAACAATAGTTTTAATTTTCTTTCCTGTATATCCCTTATGCTCTCCACTATGTATGGCAGCACAAAAAGTTTTCATTTGCTGCTGCACTTTTTTAATTTCAGGAAGAATATTTTTTCCATCCACTAAAATACTTGTATCCGTAAAATTTCGAAGGGCTGTATGCAACACCGCTCTATTCTCTGTTTCATTAATGGCATTGCCTTCAAATTGTGCTTTAATGGCATTTTCTAGACCACATTCTTTAGCCAACTGTAAAAGTAGTTGTACTGTTTTTTCTGTGATAATATTTTTTGAATAATCAAATAAAAGTTCGGGTGTGGAAATAGAGTATTGTTCAAATCTAGTTGGATCCGCTGCAAACAAATCTTTCATTTGCTTACGGTTCATCTCTTCCTCAAAATGCTTTTTTAATACGAACCAGGCCTGTGTGGATGTTGGGTTTATTCTTTCTAACATGTTTATAAGTTCTCTTTTATAATTTCTCTTTTATAATTTTAGTTATAATTTTTCAATAGTTTCTAATGTACTTGCTACCATCTCATTCGTAATATCTAAATGAACTACAAAACGAATAAGTTTAGGTGTCATAGCTATAACTAAAATATTTTTTTCTTTTAAGGCAGCAGCTAGTTGAGTGGCATTGTATTTGCCTTCAATATGTACAATCACAATATTGGTTTCTACTTCAAAAATTTCTTTGACAAAATCCTTTTTTAATAAAGCATCTCTAATGGCTAATGCCTTGGTATGATCTTCTTTTAATCTTTCAATATGATTGTCTAATGCATAAATACCCGCTGCTGCTAAAGAACCTGCCTGACGCATACCGCCTCCAAAAACTTTACGCCAACGTCTTGCTTTTTTTATAAAAGGGGTAGAGCCCAGTAATACACTTCCTACAGGGGCGCCTAATCCTTTGCTTAAACAAATAGAAATAGAATCAAATACTTTTCCATATTGTGAAGGGTCTTCTTTTTTATGTACTATGGCATTGAATATTCTCGCGCCGTCGAGGTGTAAACCTAAGCCATTAGACTTAGCTACTTTTTGAATGGCTTCTATTTCTGAAAAATCATAACAAGCACCTCCACCTCGGTTGCAGGTATTTTCTAAGCTTACTAACTTAGAAATAGGCTTGTGGACATCATCTGGGTGAATGGCCGCCAAAACTTGATCGGCTGTAATTCTTCCCCGGCTTCCTCGCAATAATTTCACCGAACAACCTGAATTAGAGGCAATGCCTCCTCCTTCGTATTGGTAAATATGGGATAATTCCTCACAAATGACCTCGTCGCCTGCCTGGGTATGGGTTTTAATAGCCAACTGGTTGGTCATAGTGCCACTTGGGCAAAATAGACCTGCTTCCATTCCAAATAAACTGGCTGTTTTAGCTTCCAAGGCATTGATGCTAGGGTCTTCGCCGAATACATCATCGCCTAATGGAGCAGCCTGCATATAGGCTAACATAGCGGGGGTGGGTAGGGTTACGGTATCGGATCTAAAATCTATCATGTTGCGAAGATAAATCTCGAGGGGTGATTATCCTCATAAATTTTGATGAATTGACCCCATTTTGGCCTAAAAAATGTGCATAAATGCTTTGTAATCAATATTTGCTTAATTAATCGCAAAATCGTACCTTTGCCGACTGACATTGGTTAATTTATTCTTATATTAACTAATTGTTGGCACAACTTTTTTAGACATTTCAACGTTATACATTTAAATAAATTCTTTGCATGAGGCAGCTTAAAATTGCTACACAGATTACGAACAGAGATTCTCAGGCGGTTGAAAAGTACTTACAAGAGATTTCTAAGATTTCAATGATCAACCCTGAAGAGGAAACCACTTTAGCCCAGCGCATTAAAATGGGCGACCAACGCGCTTTGGACAAATTAGTTCAAGCCAACCTACGTTTCGTGGTATCTGTTGCCAAACAATACCAACACCAAGGCTTGTCTTTATCTGATTTAATCAATGAAGGAAACCTAGGTTTAATCAAGGCAGCACAACGTTTTGATGAAACAAAGGGTTTTAAATTTATTTCTTATGCTGTTTGGTGGATACGTCAATCTATTTTGCAAGCTTTAGCGGAGCAAGGTCGTTTAGTACGTTTACCACAGAACAAAATTGGTACTTATAATAAAGCCAACAAAGCCTATATGGCTTTTGAGCAAGAACATGAGCGTGAGCCATCTACCGAGGAATTAGCAGGTATATTGGAAATGTCTGAAACAGAAATTAATAATATTTTCCAGTCTAATACCCGTCATACTTCTTTAGATGCACCCGTGCATGAAGCAGAGGATGTAGCCATGGGAGATTTATTAAAAGGCGGAGATGAAACCGACGAAGATGTGATGAAAGATTCATTGAGAGAAGAAATTCGTCGCGTACTTAAGTCATTGAGTCCTAGAGAGGCAGAGATAGTTAACGCCTATTTTGGTTTAGATGGAGAGAACGGCGTTACCATTGAGCAAATTGGTATTAAATACGATTTAACGAAGGAAAGAATAAGACAAATTAAAGAGCGTGCTATTAAACGTTTACAAAAAGCAAGATATAGCAACGCACTAAAGGCTTATTTGGGCTAGTAGTAAAATATATTATTAAGCCCCTTCAGTCTAAGGATTTGATGGGGCTTTTTTTTAGCCAAGATTTTGATGATGATTTGATAATGAAGAAAGTAAAAGGATTGAATAGGATAAAATAGAAATTTGAACAACAAATAAAGTTTGAATAAGTAATACAGAAGATAATATACAAGTTATGGAAACAGAAAAAGTAAGCATTTTAATTATAGGTTCAGGACCTGCAGGCTACACAGCAGCTATTTATGCAGCGCGTGCGAACATGAAACCACTATTATACCAAGGGATTCAACCAGGTGGCCAATTAACCATTACCACTGAAGTGGAAAACTATCCTGGTTATCCAGATGGTATTCAAGGCCCTGAAATGATGGTGCATTTTGAAAAACAAGCGGCTCGTATGGGTACCGATATTCGTTATGGTTTAGCCACAAAGGTTGATTTTAGCGGAGACGTAAAAAAAGTTTGGATAGATGATGAAAAATTAATTGAAGCCGATGCGGTCATTATATCAACAGGAGCTAGTGCAAAATGGTTGGGCATTCCTAGTGAAGAAAGATTAAATGGTTTTGGCGTAAGTGCTTGTGCAGTTTGTGATGGATTCTTTTTTAAAGGAAAAGAAGTAGCCATAGTAGGTGCCGGAGATACAGCTGCAGAAGAAGCGCATTATTTATCAAAGATGTGTACCACCGTGCATATGTTTGTGCGTAAAGAAGCCATGCGTGCTTCCAAGGTGATGCAAGATAGAGTGATGAACACACCGAATATTAAAATCTATTTTAATACAGAGACCGATGAAATTTTAGGAGAGAAGAAAGTAGAAGG
>JBAXWU010000072.1:0-7767 GCA_037128235.1 Chitinophagia bacterium
ATAATAGTATTTTAGACTTTTACACACACTATGCAGATAGACAACAGAAAAGAAAAAATAGTAAGGAATTTAATGACTCTATGAAAACAGGCGTTGTATCTAATATAACTAGAATTGACCATTTATCAAGAGTTTATTAATTCCACTTTCAAAAAATTAGTTGAATTGTTGAAAATACAGAAAAGGCCTCTAGCAATAGGGGCCTTTTCATTGAGCTATAGATTAAGAATATTTGGAGCAGTTACTCATCAAAAAAAAAGCCTCCAAATAGGTAAATTAAGGTAGATTTCTTAATTTACTATCCTTAAAACAATCCTATGCGTAAATTCTTACAAACACTACTGTTGTTGATTCCTTTTTTTGCAATGAGTCAACAAAAAGCAAATTATACTTTAGCTGCTCGATTTTCCCCTAAGAAATTAGAGAAAATGATTTTTTCCTTAGCGGTAGACCCTCATTGGCTAAAACAATCTAACAAATTTTGGTACACTTACGAAACTAGTGAAGGTAAGCAATGGAATATTGTGGACCCATTAAAGAATGAGAAAAAGTCAATGTTTAACCGTGATAAATTAGCTGCTGAATTAACCCGCATTATTAAAGACCCATTTGATGGTCAGCATTTACCAGTAGATTCTATAAAATTCATAAAAGACGAAAACTGGATTCGATTTGAAGTAAAAAGTACCATTGAAATTAATAAAGACGAAGAAGTTAAAAAAAATAAAGAAGAGGATATTAGAAAAGATACTAAGCCAGAAAAAATAAAAAATATATTTTATTTTGAATACAACTTAATTACAGAACAATTAAATGAATTAGTAGGTTTTAAAAAGCCAAAAAGAAAACCTAATTGGGCAAATATTTCACCCGATGAAAAGACCATTATTTTTGGAAGAAATTATAATTTGTTTTACATGGATAAAGCCAATTATGAAAAGGCTTTGAAAAATGAAGACGATAGCAGTATTGTAGAACATGCCATTACCAAAGACGGCGAACAAAATTTTAGCTGGCATAGTGAAAGTGCCTATGGTGGTGGAGGTGAAACGAATGTAGACGTAGAGAAAAATAAAAATAAAAGAAAGGCTGTTTACGGATTATGGAGCGAGGACAGCAAGCATGTTGCCATTACCAAAGTAGATAATAGAAAAGTAAAGGACCTTTGGGTAATTAATAGTATTGCCGACCCTAGACCTACACTTGAAACCTATAAATACTGGATGCCAGGTGAGAAAGAAGCACCCGTTGATCATTTGATGATGGTAGATATGTTGGCTTACAGTTATAAAGAAATAAATGCTTCTTTATTTAAAGACCAAGATATTGCTGTTTGGAATAAAACTAACAATATAAATACAAGAGACGATGAGCATAAACCAAGTATTTGGTTAGGCACCAATGATAAATTATACTTATCTCGCACCAGTCGAGATTTGAAAAAAATTGACCAATGCATAGTAGATATTAATACAGGCGCAGTAAAAACTTTGGTTGAAGAAAACCTTAATACTTATGTAGAAATACAAAAACCAGGTATACTAAAAAATACAGAGGAGTTTATTGAATGGAGTGAGCGCGATGGCTGGGCACATTTATACCTTTATGACAAAGAAGGAAAATTGAAGAACCAAATTACACAAGGTCCATGGCATATTGAGGAACTCATATCTATTGATGAAGAAAAAAGAGTTCTATACTTTTCTGCTAATGGCAAAGAAAATCTAAATGGTTCTTTAAAAGAAGACCCTTATTACTTGCACTTGTATAAAGTAAATCTTGACGGTACTGGTTTACAATTATTAAACCCAGGCAATTTTGACCATAGCTTTAGCATGAACGATAAAAAGAATTATTTTGTTAATACAAGCTCTCGCATTAATACCACGCCCACCTCTACATTGTATTCAACAGACGGAAAAAAATTAATGGATTTAGAAACAGCCGACCTAAGCTCTTTATTTGCTGCAGGTTATAAATATCCTGAAACATTCAAAGTAAAAGCCGACGATGGTATTACCGATATTTTTGGAGTAATGTATAAACCATTTGATTTCGATAGTACTAAAAAATATCCCATTATTGAATATGTATACCCAGGTCCTCAAACAGAGTCGGTAAACAAAAGCTTTAGTAAGGGTATGGACAGAATAGACAGACTAGCCCAATTAGGTTTTGTGGTAGTTACTATTGGTAATAGAGGTGGCCATCCTGCGCGTAGCAAGTGGTATCATAATTATGGCTATGGTAATTTAAGAGATTATGGACTAGCCGATAAAAAAGCAACCATTGAACAATTAGCCGACAGGTATAGTTTTATTGACAGAGATAAAGTAGGTATTCATGGCCATAGCGGCGGAGGTTTTATGAGTACCGCTGCCATGTTGGTGTATCCTGATATTTTTAAAGTAGCGGTGAGCAATGCAGGCAATCATGACAACAGTGTTTACAATAGATGGTGGAGTGAAAAACACAATGGTGTGAAAGAAAATATATCTGATAAGGGCGACACTACCTTCTCTTACATGATTGACAAAAACCCAGATATTGCCAAAAATTTAAAAGGAAAATTATTACTCATACATGGTGAAATTGATAATAATGTGCATCCTTCCAATACCATTCGCGTGGTGAATGCATTAATTAAAGCAAATAAGAGGTTTGATATGTTAATTCTACCTACTCAAAGACATGGCTTTGGAGATATGAACGAATATTGGTTCTGGAAAACAGCCGATTATTTTTCTAGATATCTTCTAGGAGATATGACAGAGAGACCTGTAGATATTGAAGAGTTAAATAAAGAAATAGAAAGAAAGAAATAGAAAAATGCTATAATTTAATAGTACTCATGCCTCCGTCAATGGCTAAAATTTGACCTGTCACCCAGCTGGACTTATCAGTTAATAAAAATTCAACTGCATTGGCTATATCCAAAGGTGTTCCAACTCTTTTTAGCGGATGCCTTTGTGCATTAGCATCTATTTTTTGTTCTGAATTCAATAAACTTGCAGCCAGTGGCGTATTGGTTAAAGATGGCGCTATACAGTTCACTCGAATGGTGGGTGCTAATTCAGCTGACAAGGCCTTGGTTAAACCTTCAATGGCTCCTTTAGAACTTGCCACTAATGAATGAAAATTTAAACCTAATTGAACAGCTACAGTAGAGAATAAAACAATGGATCCGTTTTTACTTTCTTTTAATTTTAGTAGGGCTGCTTGTATAATTTTAACGGCACCTACCACTTGTAAATTATAATCTTTTATAAAATCCTCGCTAGCTATTCTATTAAATGGTCTTAGACTAATAGCACCAGGGCAATACACAATGCCTTCAATGGATGCAGGTAAAAAATCTAAATTAATATTTTCATCTAACACATTTAAAGGATGATAATGAATATTGCCTGCAGCTTCCACTATATGTGTATTGTAAGTAGCATGCACCGTATGACCCGCCGCCGCTAATTGATTCGATACTTGTAAACCAATACCCGATGAACCTCCTACTACTAAAAATGTTGCCATTGAAAATTAAATTATTTATTGTCTATTTTATTTATTATTTACTTCCCTTATTTATTACTTATTCTTTCCATTCTACAGGAATAGTAATTTCGTTTTTTCGACCAAAAAAATCAAAAGGCGCATTATAGCCCAAGAAATTGTAGCCCCCTATTATTTTAATACCTTTCTTATTTAAAAGCTCGACTAACTTATTGGTGTACTCTTTTATTTTTTCATCATTGGCATATCCCCCAAAGGCAATCACTGCCTCATAGCTTTCTTTTGATTCTTTAATTTGAACGGTAGCATCCTTAGGTTTAGGCAAAGTAGAGGCATCATATTTTTCAGGCATTACAAAACTCATGGCTGAGCCATTATCACCCATCTCCATTCTAACGGGAGCGGTCATAGCAATACTTTTACTTTGGTCATTGCCTCCAAAAATATAACCAGCTAATTTTCTAAAGCCGCTACTGGCCACTTGCTTATAATTGGTACCGCTTGACTGAATGGTTGCAAACATTGCCTTGGGGTAAAAGCGAATCTCAAAGCCCTCTTCAATTTTAACCACACGGTACTTTTGATTTTCAGTTTTAGCAGCCGAAAAGGTTCTAAAAGATTGAAATACAACGAATAATAGCCCTAAAGCAACAAGTAGATATACTAATTTCATAATGATATAGTTAATATTAATAACAACATAGAAAGTCTGTAAAAGTTTAAAATTGACTTACTCTTTATAAGTTTATTAAGTAAAAATCTTCAATAAATCTATTCTATGGATTTTACTACGCGGGTTAACTTTCCATCCGCATTCATGCCCTCTAAAACAATTTGCAGCTTTTTACTAATATCGTTATTGTAAAATTCAATCCTAACTCTGGGGCTTCTTTTATTTGTTAGTACATAGGGGTTCCAATATAGGGTGGTTCTATTGTCAGTTTCAAAACTGGCTGTAGGTTTATCATATTCTGGATGAAAAAACTCCTTAAAGACAGAGTAACCACCTAAAACTATATTTTCCATTCCCTTACTATTAGCATTGCTTCCTTTATTAGCCCCACCTCTTTTAGTATAAATGGCAATGGCTCCTCCACTACCACCACTGCCCCCACCCGATGACCCAAAGAAAGGAGGTCTAATGGCTTTGATAAAAGCAATTTCAGCAATATTCATGTTTTGAATTTGTTCAATAGGTGTACTAAACTCATTCACAAAAAAATCTGTTTTGGATCCTCTCCAAGTGGCAGATGCTTGGGAACCAGCCACTGAAATATTTAAACCCGGTACTTTTGCTTGCAAAAAAGTGAGCACATCAACAGCTGCTATGGCAATGCCATCCGAGGTTAAGTCAAATGAAGTACCATCTCCCCCTGCAAAAAGCCCTCTTGCATATTTTTCTTCCAATAGCTGAACAGGCGACTTTACCCTCGCCTTCACGACTACTTCTGCTAATGTAATGGAGGCTAATAATTTTCTTTGCTTTTCTTGTTCAACTAAAAATAAATTTAGTTTAGCCCTAGCAATGCTATCAGTAGTATAATTTTGAAAACCACTTGGATCAACCTGTATTTTTGCAAACTCTTGTTTTAATAATCCATTTTCAAAACGTACTACTGTTTGGTTATCTAATTTTGACTTTCCATTGAGAGAATAATAAATTCTAGAAGTATCATAATAAAAAACCGATTTGTCCTCAAAATTTCCATCTTTGCCTACAGGCACAAATAACATTTTGTTTGAACTGTCCTTCGCGTGTATAATTAAATTTAATAAAAGATTATCAGTAGATTTTGCAATCGTACCTCCATATAATTTTCCAGTGAGTTTCATTAACTCTGTTTCTCTCGGGTAAGTGAGCGTGGGTAATAAGCCTGCCTTAAGTTTTGCCCAATCAAATCTGCGCCATCCGTTGGTAAGCATGACTAAATCTAAATGCGCTGCTATAGAATCGGCATCGCTTGAAAAATAATAAGCAGGATTATACACCTTACCTTTAATATCACTACTTAAAAGAAAATCGGAATAAATAGTTTGCTGCTCGGGCATAACAATAGAGGCGTCGGTAATAGCTATTGACATATTAGAAGCCGCCGTATCTTTCACTATTATTTCAAGTACATTTTTACCTCTTTTATTTATATTAGCAATACCCACATTTAAATTGGCATTGTATTCGTGTAATCGATTATTCACTAATATTATTCTTTCAGCTATAGGCAACCAGTCATTGGTAAATAAAGAAAATTGCACCACGCCTGTAGGAAGTTCATCAATAGGTAGGGCTACTTTTTGCACCTGACGTTCTTCCCCTTTAAATTCCACATTGTAAATTAAATGTTGATTCTGATGCACAATCAAACGCATATGCTTGTAAGAGGCTGGCACATCCAAGGTTCTTTCTACTTGCGCATAGGCCTTTTCATTGTCCATGCTAATTTTTAAAATAACGCCTTCTTTGCTAGCGGCTGCAATAGGACTATTCCCTTTTTGTCCATTTTCGTCTGTCCAATTTAAATAATATTTTTCTCCAGTATTAGGCCTTAACTTAAATACACCCATCCCATCGTGTAAAACTTTTAAAGTGTCCAATACTTTATTTTTATCATTCACCAAAAAGCCTTTAATAAAAACAGGGGTTCCAAAATTATTAGTGGCTTTAAAGGCTAACTTATTAATAAGCCCTTCCACGAAGTTACCCCCTTCTGGAAAAATATCAACTCTTGTCTTGGGTGTAGTAATCGTTTTTACTTTGGAAACTACCCCATCGTTTATGGGAATATTTTTTTCATATAGAAAAATACTGTCCTCATTTAACATCCAACGGGTATAGGCCTTAACCCTTAAAAAATTGCCTTTGTAATTAGCAGGTATTTCAAAACTACCTTTAGCAGATGATTGAAATAAAGGAGCTGCAGTTTGTTTTATATAATTACCATTACCATCATACCAATTCACATAAACATTTTTACTTAGGCTAGTCCATTCCATACCCGATAATACATACAGCTTGTAAAATATAGTCTCTCCTGTATTATACATAGTTCTATCAAAGTGAATATGAATTTTTTCGTGCGGAAATTGCTCTTCATAAATATTTAAAAGAGAATCAAATACTTGTGCCTTTGACTTAAAAGAAAAAATCATAGTGAAGAAAAAAAGTATAGTCAGGGCCCTACTTAATTTAACTGATTGAAATTTATGAGTGCGCATGGTATTTGATAAACGTATGTGATAAACTATTTTATTTTGAAACAGAAGAATACTTAGTTTTTTGAATGTAATTAATACCCAGTACAATAAGTATAATCACTAAGCCAAAAAATTCTCTGGACTCTTCTATCCAAGGCTTTTCTGCTTTCATAGTAGATGCAATATTAGAGGCATTGTGAAATTGTATCCAATCGATAATACCATTGGTGTCAAACATTTTATAAATAGCATAGGCGCCAAATACTAAAAAACCAGCCCAATAGGCCATTGTAGAAATAGGCTTCTGCATTATATTCAAATAACATAGTAAAGCAGGATACAAATAAATAGGAATCCATAAATAAGGATCGGGATCGTTATATTGAACAGCTGCAAATAAAATAAAAACGACACAAAAGAAGATATTGAAAAATTTCATTTATATAAAAGTGTTAACAGTTAAATTAATTATTATAAAGTTAATAATAATTAAAATAGTTAAGCGCTTCTTTTATGCCCGAAAGCTAAAAACTGGGTATTAGGCTGTTATTTTAATTGGTAATTGGCTGTTATACCCCAATTAAAGGAAGTAGCGCCTTCTAGGGCATTCCATAAAACCTCTCTAACGGTGAATAAGCCACTGTTGGTATTCACTGAAATAAGCTCAAAAGCTAATTTTTTCTCGTCTTTGAGCGATATACGCCCTTTCATAGGACTATCTGTTCTAATGCAAGTAAGGTTAATATTTTTTGAAGGGCCACTGTAGGTATAATACTCTGTCCAATTTTCATGTCCATGGAAATAGGCTTTAATATTAGGATGCTTAATGATGAAGTCTACAAATTCATTTTGTTCAATAGTTGTTTCTCCTTTTAGATTTTTGCCATCTTTATAGCGCTCAGGTACTAAGTTTTCAAATTTATCTTCATCATTAATATCATGAATTCCATTCGGGTTTTCAAAAAATCGTGGTTCTACATCTGGAATGGAATGTGCAAATAAGAAAACAGGGGTAGTGATAGAAATATTTTTTAAATCTTTTTCCATCCATACTCTTTCTGCAGAGTC
>JBAXWU010000073.1:0-7606 GCA_037128235.1 Chitinophagia bacterium
AAACGATTTTCGAAAGAACGTTATTCGATCAAACGACCTCGTCCCATTTTGAACATATTTTGAAAATGATGCTTTAAGTTGATCTGTTTACAACAATATTTTTGATTTATTATCATTTACATATTTAAATGTTTCAGAAAAAACTGGGATACCTTTGAATATTATTCAAAAAATATTTGATAAATTAAAGAAAATAAAAAATAATCAACTTTAAAAAAGATAATTTAAAGTTAGCAAGGTTTAACCCTAGCATTACGACTGGATATGAAGACTGGGATTTTTATTTAAGTCTTTACGAAAAAGGGATTATCGGTAAACTGCTCAATAAACCGCTGTTGGAGTACCGAAGAGAAGAAAATAAGTCGCACATCAGTTCGAAGACAGAAACCTTAACAGGAATGTATAGAGCCAAAATTAATGTCATGAAGCTTCATCCAGAACTGTTTAGTAGATATTTTATTATAAAATTCAAAATAGAATACTGGCCCTATGTAGTTATTCAAAAAGCAAAATTAAAAATCAGAGTACTAATAAAAAGATGAAAATTATTGCTTCAATTATTATACCTAACTGGAATGGTGAAGACTATATACATGAATGCCTAGACAGCCTCAAAAAGCAGACTTATAAGAATTTTGAGGTGATTGTCGTAGATAATGGTTCGACGGACAGTTCTATAAGCATAATAAGATCGAACTATCCAGCAGTAAAGATCAAAAAATTATCATACAATACTGGTTTCGCAGTAGCAGTTAATATCGGTATAAAAATGTCTAAGGCAAAGTACATTGTCTTGATGAACAATGATACTTACGCAGATAAAAACTGGCTTAAAGCGTTGGTGGGCGAGATGGATAAAACTAATTACGGCTTTGCTGCCTCCAAGATGTTATTCTATGACAAGCGGGACTATATTAATACAGCCGGGGATGAAATAACAAAATATGGCTGGGCAAAACAGTCTGGCTACGGTTTTAAGGATGGCCCTAGTTTTTCAAAAAATAAAGAAATATTTTCGGCAAGTGGTGGATCTGTAATGATTCGTAATTCAATTTTTAAAGAAGTAGGATATTTTGATGAGAAGTTTTTTGCTTATCTGGAAGATGTTGACTGGTGTTTTAGGGCGCAACTGATGGGATATAAAGGGGTGTTTGTGTCGGCGTCAATAATTTTTCACCATGTTAGCGCTACAACCAAGAAGCTATCCACGCTCGGTGAATATTTAACCGTCAGAAATACGCTCGCAATGATCTATAAAAATTTCCCCAATAGACTTAAGTTAAAGTATTCATTTAATATCATTTACTCAATGATTGCTAGATTATTTATAGATTTGAATGCAAGAAGAATGTTATCCACCCTGAGAGGGCAACTCGCTTTTTTTAAAATGTATCCTGCTCTAAGAAAGAATAGAAAAGGAATTTATAAAAATGCCAAAGTTGACTATAAGTATATAGATTCATTTATTGTTAGTGAAAAGCCTTTTAGTTCAAAGCTGTGGAGGAATAAATGAAGAATGTCTTAACAATAGTTACAGTAAACTATTTTTCAGCTGGGTATATAAAAAAATTAGCAGCAACCATGCCAGACAATAAGACCGTCAGTTATAAATGGATTGTCGTTGATAATTCAGATGATTCAGAACAGTATGAAAAGTTAAAAAATGTTACTAAAATAGACGAAATAATTAGGCTTAAAAAAAATGTTGGTTTTGGAACTGCAAATAATATAGCTACAAAGAACAGTAAGTCTGATTATTATCTTTTTTTGAATCCAGATACTACACTTCGTAAAGATAGTATAAAAAAACTCCTGGATTATATGAACGCGAATATTGATGTGAGTATGGTTGGGCCAAAAATTTTGAATACCGATGGCACAATTCAGCTTTCGGCCGCCCATAGGTATCCGTATTGGTGGAGCCACGCCATAGATTATTCGCCGCTTTTAAGAATGATTGTAAGTAAACTGGGCTTAAATCAATACCCAACACTCTATAGCAAGAAAGAGCATCAGAAAGAGCTTGATGCCGTATCTTTATTGGGCGCATGTATATTTGTTAGGTCATCAGCGTATAACAAAGTTTCCGGCTTTGACGAAAGATTTTTCTTGTATAGAGAAGAAACAGACCTTGCCTTTAGGATAAGAGACAATTCAGGTAAAATTAGGTATTATCCTGACTCGGTAATAACTCATGTTTCTGGTGGATCATCAAATAACAATTTCTATGCTGAATTTAATACTCATTACATAAAGAGTAGCTATCAGTTTTTATCTAGATGGCATAACTTCGCCTACGTATTATTTTGCTGGGTCCTTGGACTGGCGGGCTCATTTATGAGTTTTTTAGCATTTGGCTCGCTAGCCCTTATATTTCCAAAGAAAAGGTTAAATTATATTAAAATCGCTAAGATATGTTTTAAAGGTATGGTGACTCATATGCAACATCCCTTTGCTTTAGGGTATTATATTAAATAATGAAAATATTCTATGAAGGAACTTCTTTGTTTATAAATAAACGAGTACCCCAGGCGGGTATAGCTCATTATGTTTATAATATTTACAAAAATATGTCAGGTCTAGATAAGACCAACAGCTATGAGGTTTTTGGGCTTAGTTTCTTTGGCAAGCCAAAAGATTTTAAGAATAACTTTCCAAAAGGGACTAAATTTAATCTAATCCAACATATTCCTGGGAAGGTGTGGAATATTTCTAACAGACGCCTAGCCTTGCCGCCAATAGAATTTCTAATTGGCAAAAAGGCCGATGCATATATATTTACCCAGTTTAGGCTATACCCTAGCTTGTTCGCGAAAAAAAGATTCGTAATGATTTACGATATTGCTTTTGAGCATCTTCCACAGTTCATTGAAAAGAAAAACTTACAGTACCTAAAGAGAAGAGTACCCGAGGCCGCCAAGAAAGCAGATAAAATTATTACCATTTCGGAGTTTACGAAAAAAGATATTGTTGATACGTACGGTATAAAAGCAGATAAAATAATAGTTTCTCACTGCGCGGTAGACAGCGTTAGATTTAAAAAAACTAAATTAAATCTTGAAGTTCGCAGTAAATATAATTTACCCGGAAGCTACCTACTTTACTTAGGTACTATTGAGCCTAGAAAGAATATTACTAAGTTGGTTCAGGCTTATTCTGCCTTGCCTAATAGTATAAAAGATAAGTATCCGTTAGTGCTTGCCGGTGGAGGTGGCTGGAACGACGAAGGTATTAAAAAGTCTATAGCAGAAGCTAGACTGAATTCGAATGTAATCACCACTGGATATGTCGATGAAGATGATATACCAATGCTGTATAGTGGTGCGACTTTATTCTTGTATCCGAGTAACTTTGAAGGTTTTGGCATGCAAATTCTTGAAGCAATGTCTTGTGAAGTTCCTGTAATAACTGCAAAAAACTCATCACTTCCAGAAGTAGGTGGTGATGCCGCCTATTACGTAAATGAAAAAAGCATTAAATCTATTAGTACAGGGATAGAACAATTACTTTTAAACCCATCGCTCCGCAAGAGTTTGATAAAAAAAGGCAAAGAGCAGACAAAAAAGTTCAGCTGGGAAAAGTCAGCACAAAAAATTATTGACACTCTAAATGATTAGATTTTTAAGAGTTTTCTAACTCTTTAATATCGGCATCAACCATCATCTTAACAAGTTCTTCAAAGGTAACTTTTGGCTCCCAGTTGAGTTGTTTTTTCGCATGGGCTGGATCACCTATTAGTAGATCTACTTCAGCTGGACGGTGATATTTTTCACTAACTTCAACATAATCTTCCCAGTTAAGACCAACATGGGCAAAGGCTTTTTCACAAAATTCTTTGACTGTATGCGTTTCATTTGTTGCCACAACATAGTCATCAGGCTTATCTTGCTGTAGCATCAGCCACATTGCTTCTACGTAGTCACCAGCATAGCCCCAGTCACGTTTGGCATCGAGATTTCCAAGATAAAGTTTATCTTGTTTACCAGCTTTAATTGCCGCCACAGCTCTAGTGATTTTCCTAGTTACAAATGTCTCACCTCTTCTAGGGCTCTCATGATTGAAGAGTATGCCATTACAGGTGAACATATCATAGCTTTCACGATAATTTTTCGTAATCCAATAAGAATATACCTTAGCTGCACCGTAAGGAGACCTAGGATAAAAAGGGGTTTTTTCAGTTTGAGGAACTTCGAGTACCTTGCCAAACATTTCACTGGATGATGCCTGGTAAAACTTAGCATTGGGTGCTGCCGTTCGGATGGCCTCTAGTAACCTAACCGTACCAATACCAGTTACGTCTCCTGTATACTCAGGTACATCAAACGAAACTTTTACATGGCTTTGGGCTGCTAAATTATATATTTCATCTGGCTGAACTTTTGAAATAATATGCTGAAGTGAGCTGCTGTCTGCTAAATCTCCGTAGTGTAGTTCAATTTTTTCAAAGATATGTTCAACTCTGCCAGTCGTAAAAGTACTGTTTCGGCGCATAATTCCATGAACTTCATAGCCTTTTTCGAGCAAAAGCTCAGCTAGGTAGGACCCATCTTGACCAGTAATTCCAGTGATTAAAGCTATTTTCTTTTTAGACATCTGTTCTCCATAGTGTTGTTAATATTTGTATAGCTAGTATGATAGCATACTCGTTATCTTGAGTGAACCTAGTCGCAAGGTGTAATTGCGACCTAAAAACAGTATAATATTTGTAAATGGCAAAACTAAAAATAACTTTTATATCTGGCTCGTGGCCACCCATAAAATGCGGGGTTGGTGACTATCTTTTTAATCTAGTAAATAATCTCAAAGATGAGGAGGTGAGTGTTATTACGTCGATTGGGGCAAAGAGGTCAAAAAATATTTTAGCTGTAGTGCCTAGTTGGAAATTTTCAAGTTGGGGTATTATTAACGATAATTTAATTAAAACTAGACCAGACATAGTACATTTCCAGTATCCTACAGTACCTTATGGTAGAAGACTTTTTCCAAATATCTTGCCATGGCTAATTAGGTTTAGAATTAAAACTCCAAGTGTCATAACTTTACACGAGTACCACAATGCTAGTTGGCTCGGAAAAAAAAGAATAGAGCTTACTGCCAGGCCTTTCAAAAATATTATCGTAAGTAATATTCAAGACCAGGTCGACTTGAAAGATAAATTTAGAAATAAAAAAATACATATTATTAGAGTGGGTACTAATATAGCAGTGGCAGAAGAGAATGTTAAAAAATTACAAAAAATAAAAAATAAGTATAATCCAAGGTCTAGGGAAGTGGTTCTTTACTTCGGGTATATCGACCCAAGTAAAGGGATTGAGAATTTAATTGAGTCAATGATTGATTGGCCAGCTAATACTCGGCTTATAATAGCTACTAGATATGACTCGACCAACGCTTATCATAAAAAGTTAAAAGACATTATAGATAAATCGGAAGGTGATATTGTTTGGACAGGCTATTTACCTGACGATGACGTTTCAAGATTAATGACTATTAGCGATGTTGTGTGTCTGCCATTCAGTCAGCCGGTAAGTATGCGCAGAGGCAGCATGATAGCTGCCATGGTTCATAGCAAACCAATTATTACTACAGGGCCCAGTCAAGAAGTTTTAAAACACAATAGAAATTGTTGGTTAATGAATAATAATTCTGCAACTGAAATATCAAAAGCGGTAAACCGAGTAATTGGTGATCGTGAATTAGCTAAAAAGCTAGCCAAGGGTTCTGGCCAGTCTTCTTCGGATTTTGTGTGGTCGAAAATTGCAGAGGCCCATACTGCCATATATGATTTACTGATAAAAACATGAATCTATTTTATGATAAGATAATTAACTGATGGATATCTTAAGAAAAAAAATTGAATTTATTACATCTGACTGGGACAGACTGCTTCTTGTCCTATTATTTTTCGCTCTGCCGTTTGAAAGAATACCATCACTGAATTTATTTGGTGTGACCTGGCGCATAAGCGTCTTTGTTGGCGTAGCAATAATAATAAGAACATTATATCTGCTGTATCTCAAAAAAATTAGCTTTAGAATTATTACCCCCTATAAGGTTCTCGCACTTTTTGTGCTATGGATATTTTTATTAATTCCAGAAGCCATTAACTATAAAAGAGCTATTTATGGTGTATTTTTTGATAGCTATGTAATCGCATTAGCAATCTCAATAAGCCTTATATACAAGAAGAAATACCTACAACCAATACTTCTTTCGCTACTTTCTGGTGCTGTGTTTGTATCTATTTTTGGAATATATCAATATTTTGGCGATTCATTTGGGCTTCCAATAAAATACACGGGTCTAAGAGAGGCCTACACTGGCGAGTTATTTGGTTTTCCACGAGTTCATGCGGCATCTCTAGAGCCATTATATTTTGCATCTTATTTGTTATTACCATTGACCATAGCGGGCTCAATGGTAATAACCAAGACGAGCCTATATTCTTTTTCCAGAAAAACTGTGCTCGCTGCATTTGTACTGTATTCATTACTACTATTCTTAACTCTTTCGAGGGGCGGTATTTATGGATTTATCGCAACAGCTTTGTTAATGATTGGTATAGCCTCGTACAAGAAGATCACGAAGGTTAAAGACATAGCCATTTTTGTGGCCTCAATTATCGTAGGTTTTGTATTGTCATTTATTTTAATCAACTACTTAAACCACACTGCACTTCAGTCATTTACCGCGAAGCGTGGAGCCGCTGCTTATGCTGAACAGCTCTCTAAAACTACCGCACTCGGATCGAGTGATGACAGGGCGGTAGCCAGAAGGCGGGTGGTTGATTTATTAAAGGCTCATAAGCAGGCGGCTGTTATTGGTATTGGCCCTGGTCAGTACGGCCCATATGCACTTAATAATAAGCCAGACCCTGCTCTTGGTAAAAATGGCTGGCCAATCGTTAATAACGAAACCCTAGAATTATTATTGGAACTTGGGGTTGTAGGGCTTTCGCTAGTTGTGTTTTATGTATTAATTATGCTGTTTACGGCGATCCGGTCTTTACCACAAAAGGAGCTGCTCGTGGGTGCGACCGTACTTGGACTAATTGGCTATCTAATGGCTGAAGCAGTTCAGTACCAGAGCGTATCTACGTTGTATATAACTCACATCTGGGCAGCACTTGGACTTCTCATGGGAATACTTTTGCAAGCGGACTCATTTAAAAAAAAACTAAAAAAAAGTTAGTATCGTTTAAAATAAATAAACTGCTCACTAAATTAAAAGATATTGGTCTATATATTAAAAAACTTTGGTTGAAGGTTTTGTTAGTTTATATATTGTGGCACCTAGCGATAAACCTACTCGGTATTTATTCGCTACATGAATTTGGTCATTCAGTTATATATTCTCAAGTTAGGCCTGAAGGCATGACTGTGTCTCGGCTAGTGCAGCCGTCGATACAGTTTGATAGCTACCATTACTTAAACATTATTCAGGGTGGTTATGGTGTAGAGAAGAGTGCCTTGCCGGCTTTTTTTCCATTGTTTCCTGAGTCAGTACGAGCTCTTCATAGCCTCGGTATACCGATTGTATTCTCTGGGTTAATAATTAATTTTCTTGCCGGCTATTTTGCATGTTTATTTTTAGTTCTAATTGCCAG
>JBAXWU010000074.1:0-7559 GCA_037128235.1 Chitinophagia bacterium
ATGGATGTAGTCATTGGTGCTGAATGTGCTGCACAATTTGATGAAATGACAAGATTAAATATTGATGATATACTTACTAGACAAACTAAAAGCGATTGGCCCAACTCTTTTAGAACCAATCGATTTATACCAGCCGTTGAATATATTAATGCACAAAGACATCGCTACACACTTATGCAAAAAGTAAATGAGGTCATTCAGCAGTATGATGTTATAATTTGTCCTTCAAGAGGCGATGGCAATCAATCGGCTATTACCAATTTAACAGGCAATCCTGTTGTATGCGTACCAACTGGTTTTGATAAAAAATCAAACTTACCTACCGGCATAAGTTTTGTAGGCAATTTATATGATGAAGCTACTATCTTATCCATTGCAGAGGCTTATCAAAAAGCAACCAACTGGGACGAAGCACATCCAGCTTTATTTAAATAAACTAAAGCCAACACCTAACTGCCATTGACGTGTCTTCCAAGTAGATTGGTCGCTCAAATTAGAAGAAAGTTCGCTAGCAGATCGAATATTATTCATACCAATGACGTACCTGCCATATAAAAAAAAGCCACCCAAATCTAATTTAGCACCCCCCACAATAGCAAACTCACCGCTATTGAAAGCCAGTCTGGCTGTTTCTTTTCCATCTTTTTGTTGATCTAATAAAATACTATATTGAGGACCTGCTTGAACAATAAAACTTTTAAAAACTTTGTATTGAGCCAACACTGGAATGGCTATATAATTTAAATGATAGGTCTCTGGTTTCAATGCATTATTATTCAATAATTCTAAAACACTAGGATTAGATTCCAATTTAGTTTGTGTTAAAATGACTTCAGGGGCGATACTAAAAGATGGACCTAGTCCAATTTGTGCGCTTGCGCCCAAATGAAAGGAAGCTGCATTATGGTCTGCATTTACATTATTTACACTTGAAAAGTTTTGTCCTAACTTAATACCCAGTGCAAATTTATTTTGCGCATGCGCATTCAACACAATCATACTTATTAAAAACAAGAATATTTTTTTCATAAAATTCATTACTAATTATTAAGCTAATTCAATTAAAGTAATTTCTGGCAAAATACCTACCCTTCCTGGATACCCTAAAAAGCCAAAGCCTCGGTTAACATATAATTGTTGGTCCTTATTATCATAAATACCTGCCCATTGTTTATATACCCATTGCACAGGACTCCATTTAAAATAAGGGTTCTCTAGTCCAAACTGCATGCCATGGGTGTGTCCCGATAAAGTTAATTGAACGCTTGCATATTTTGGAATGACTTCTGCTTCCCAATGACTTGGGTCATGACTTAATAATATGGCCACTTCTTCCTTGCTTACCCCTTGCATGGCTAAATCCATTTTGCCATATTTTGGAAAACGTGCTTTTGCACCCCAATTCTCAATGCCCACTATTTTAATTTTTTCACCATTTTTTTCAATACTTATATTTTCATTCATGAGTAAGCGCCATCCTAAATCATGATGCACTTGCTTCAAGGCTTCTAAATTTTGTCTCTTCTCTTCTACCGTATCCCATTTTACATAATCACCATAATCGTGGTTGCCTAAAGTACTATACACACCATGTGGGGCATTAATTTTACCAAATACATCCATCCAATCGTTCATCTCGCTAGCTCGGTCATTGACTAAGTCCCCGGTAAATAAAACTAAATCGGCATTTTGCTTTTCAATTAATTCAATACCTTTTAATACTGCTGCTTTATCTTTTAAACTACCACTATGAATATCGCTAATATGAATAATTTTAAATCCTTTAAAGGCAAGCGGTAAACCTTTTAAAGTAATTTTCTTTTTAATGAGTTTATAATTATACTTATTACCAAAACCATATAAAAGCGATAAGAATAATGTAGAAGACAAGCCCACTCCCATCCAACTTAAAAAAGTAGACCTTGGAATGCCCTTTTCGGTATTCATAAATTTAGCACCTGCTATAGATGCGGCCTGACCCATTGTCCAAAAAGCCCCTCTTCTTAAATCGTCGACTAAGAAAAACAAAACCATAAAAATTTGGGTAAGGACCCATCCTATGCCAATAGAGAAAATGTATTGTTTAAAATAGGGGTTCGAAATATAAGGGAAGAGTAAAAAGGAACTTAGGCTCATAATACACAAAGCCCAGTAAATTAGACCCACTGAGGTCTTAGTGCCGTTTGATGCCCCTTGCAGTAAGGTCTTTAATACATGGTAGATATAAAAGTCAATGAGAATCAATACAGTGATGAGAATGAATATAAATAAGGGGTTGCGCATAATATAATTTAAAGCACAAAATTAAGGCCAAATTGTTACCATTTATGCCTTATTTTTGGCAGAAATTAAGGATATTCAGTTTATGGCTAGAATAATAGGAATAGCGAATCAAAAAGGGGGTGTGGGTAAAACCACTTCTGCCATAAATATTGCGGCAAGTTTGGCCGTATTGGAATACAGAACCCTATTAATTGACGCCGATCCTCAAGCAAATAGTACTACAGGTGTTGGATTTGATTTGCACAATATCACTACCAGCTTATACGATGGTATGATTAACCAAACGCCCCTAGCCGATATCATATTAAAATCGGAGATTCCACACTTAGACGTCATCCCCTCTCATATTGACTTAGTAGGTGCTGAAATTGAGTTAGTGAACCTACCTAATAGAGAGAATGTTTTAAAAGAATTAATTGCACCTATTTCAGACCAATACGATTTCATTATTATTGACTGTTTACCTTCTTTGGGCTTAATTACTGTGAATGCATTAGTGGCTGCCGATAGTGTCATTGTGCCTGTACAATGCGAGTTTTTTGCATTAGAAGGTTTAGGTAAATTATTAAATACTATTAAAATTGTACAAAGCAGATTAAACCCTGAATTACAAATTGAAGGTATCTTAATGACCATGTATGATGGAAGACTTCGTTTAAGCAATCAAGTAGTAAGTGAAGTAAGAAAACATTTTGATGAAATGGTATTCTCTACCATTATTCATAGAAACACGCGTTTAAGTGAAGCGCCTAGCGTAGGCAAGCCTGTTATTTTATACGACGCAGATAGCAAGGGCACGGTGAACTACTTAAACCTAGCTAAGGAAATTTTACAAAAAAATGGCATGACGAATATGAGTAATGCCGAGCGTATAATAGATTAATTATGAGCAAGAGCACACCTAATAAAGAACTCATTGGAAAAGGACTTCGCTCTCTATTGCAAAACATAGACGCGGATTACAAAAATCCAGCAGGTAGAGTACAACCAGCGGTGATAGAAAAAGCCGTAGCTAGTAATCGTGTACCCTTATCTGACATCGTTGTCAATCCAAAGAATCCTAGAAAAGATTTTGATGAAAAAGCATTGAAAGAATTAGCTAATTCTATTCAAATACATGATTTAATACAACCTATCACTGTTGCGCAATTAGCCAATGGCAAATATCAATTAATTGCGGGTGAGCGTCGTTTTCGTGCTGCTAAAATAGCGGGCTTAAGCGATCTACCAGCCTATGTAAGAACTGGCAACGATAAAGAATTATTAGAATTAGCCTTATTAGAGAACTTGCAAAGAGTTGATCTTAATGAAATAGAAATTGCATTAAGCTATCAACGCATGATGGAGGAACTAAGTTACACGCAAGAAAAAGTAGCGGAGAGAATGGGCGTGGACAGGTCTACCATTTCTAACTACATCAGATTACTCGAACTTCCTCCTAGCTTGCAAGCAGCGCTTCGCAACGGTAGCCTAAGTGTAAGCTTAGCCAAACTATTATTAGGCAAAGAAATAGAGAAGCAATTATTTTTATTTAAAGAAATTACAGAAAAAGGTTTGACCGTAAAACAAACAGAAGAGCTTATTCGTAAAATGAATTTAGCAGGCAAGGCCTTTACCCCTTCTGCAGCTAATGCAAAAAATCAATTGTCTCCTGTTTATAAAAAACTAGAAGACAAATTAACCAGTCATTTATCTACCAAGGTTATTTTACAACACCAAAAAAATGGTAGCGGAAAAATTACTATTGAATACTCAGATCTTAACGGTTTAAACAAAATACTAGAAGCAATGCAATTAAGCATTAGCTAGTACTATTTTTTAAAAGGAATTTATTTAGGATGCGGCTACTATACATTATACTACTGCTGCTAATGATGCAGCCAAATGCTAATAGCCAAGATAGCGCCTATCTCAAAAATGCCGATACTCTACAACATCATATTCCACGCAGGGCTACTAGAAGGTCCGCTATTGTTCCAGGTTGGGGCCAGCTATACAATAAACAATATTGGAAAATACCTTTAGTATATGGCGTATTAGCTATTCCTGCTTCTACTTATGTGTATAATAATGATATGTATCAAAAAACAAAGTTTGCCTATGAAGCAAAGTTTAAAGCAGAGAAAGGAGACAATAGCGATTTGTCCAAGATTGATTCAAAATTGCAAAATTTAAGTATTGGTTCATTACAGAGTTACCGTAATATATTTAGAAGAGATAGAGACTATTCTATTATGTGGTTTATACTGGCCTGGGCTGTGAATGTGGCAGATGCCACAGTATCGGGTCATTTGAAAGAGTTTGATGTTAATAATAATTTATCATTCAGAATGGTACCTTATGTGCAACCTCAACAGCAACAAACGGGATTATTACTACAATTTCATTTTAAAAATACCCATTCAAAATAATTTAAATAAAGGGATATGAAAATTGCATTAATAGGCTACGGCAAAATGGGTAAAGCCATTGAAGAAATTGCGATAAGTAAAGGACATGAAATTGTTCTAAAAATTGATGTTTCTAATATAGCAGATTTTACCAAAGAAAATATACAAAAGGCGAATGTTGCTATTGAATTCACTGGCCCTCATACTGCTTTTGAAAATATTACTAAATGTATTGATTGGGGTGTTCCTGTAGTCAGTGGTTCAACCGGATGGTTGGATAATTTTGAAAAAGCTAAAGTGCTTTGTGCAGAAAAAAAGGGCTGTTTAATTTATGCAAGCAATTATAGCATTGGGGTGAATTTATTCTTTGAAATTAATAAGCAGTTGGCTGCGCTAATGGAGCCTTACGAAAGCTATGATGTAACTATGATCGAAACGCATCATACTGAAAAAAAGGATGCCCCTAGCGGGACCGCCATTAGTTTAGCCGAACAAATACTAGCCAAAATAGGAAGAAAAAATAAATGGGTGAACGAACCCAGCAATGAGCCCAGTAATGAGGCGAGTAACTTAATAATTCGCTCTGAAAGAATAGACCCAGCCCCCGGTACCCATACCGTTACTTATGAGTCACCCATTGACAGTATTGAAATTACCCATACCGCTCATACCCGCAAAGGCTTTGCCAGCGGAGCTTTATTAGCAGCAGAATTTGCCAATCAAAAAATAGGTATCTTCACTATGAAAGATGTTCTAGGTCTTTGATCAAAAGCTTATGCTATCTAAAAAAACTCAATACGCATTACAAGCACTCTGCTATATGGTGGAGAAGCAGAGCGACGACCCTATTTTAATAGCAGAAATTGCAAGCCAAAAAAATATACCTATTAAGTTTTTAGAAAATATTTTACTAGAACTTAGAAAAGCAGGTTTTTTAGAAAGTAAAAAAGGAAAGCATGGCGGCTACTTCTTTGCCCAAGCGCCAGAAAAAATAAAGCTATCAGCTATTTTTAGAACTATTGAAGGTCCCATTGCGCTACTGCCTTGTGTAAGTTTAAATTTTTATGAAAAATGCGCCGATTGTAATGAAAAAAAATGTGGTATCAATAAAGTTATGGCTGCGGTGCGCGATAACACCTTAGCCATACTAGATAATTCAACGGTAGCTGATTTAAGTGCCATAAAATAAATTTTATGAAAAAATATCTTACCTTTTTTTCACTTGCCTTCACAATGAATGCAAGCGCTCAAAGTTTAATTGGTGGTAACAATATTATAAAAACTAATTTATCGGCTGACGCATTAAATAACTATAATATCACCTACGAGAAAAGTATTAACCACTTTATTTCCTTATCGGTGAATTATAAAACAATGCCTCTTTCTAAATTACCCTTACAAGCTTTAGCTAAAAAACTTATTGATAACCCCAATATTAACTTTGATAATTTTAAATTTGGCAATACCACCATTACTTTCGAAGGCCGTTTTTATTTAGGTTTGTCTAAAATGTCAGGTTTTTACATTGCACCTTATATTCGTTATGGAAATTATGATTTATCAGTGCCGATAGATTATACTTATACACCAGAGAAACCTTCCCCTAATATTAGTCTGCCTCCAGTACCAGTGAATGCAAATTTAGATGGTACCATAAGAACCCAAAGCTATGGAGCCCATGTAGGTATGCAGTTTCAACTCTTAACTAAATTGGTATTGGATATCTCCTTTATTGGTGGGCATTATGGCAGTTCTACAGGTAAATTAAACTTTATTGCACCTATTGACTTTCCTAAACCAGCTCAAGTTGAATTACAAAGAATTCTAGACAACACAAAAGCAAACCCATTTACACTAAAATCCGTTGTCAATTCCCGAGGAGCCATTACAGATACCGAAGGTCCTTGGGCAGGTTTAAGGGGACTAGGCATTGGCCTTGGATTAAGATTTTAAATACGCTAGCTTTGCTAGCTCAAAACAGTATCAAATGAACGCTCCATTTTTACAAGATTTATTTAAAGGCCAAAGCTACGATGCTGACCAATTTTTTTTAATTGCTGGGCCTTGTGTTGTAGAGAATGAAGAATTGGTCATGGAAATTGGAGAGAAGGTTTCTACCCTTTGTAAGAACCTAGGTATTGCTTATGTTTTTAAAGCAAGCTATCGAAAAGCAAATAGAACAAGTGCCAATTCATTCACTGGTATTGGAGATGATACAGGCATGGAGCTTATTAAAAAAGTAGGCACCACTTTCAAAGTACCTACCACTTCAGACATTCATGCACATGAGGAAGCAGCCATTGCTGCAAAATATATTGACATCTTACAAATACCTGCTTTTTTATGTCGTCAAACCGACTTACTTATTGCAGCTGCTGAAACAGGAAAAATTGTAAATGTAAAAAAAGGACAATTTTTAAGTGGGGCTTCTATGAAATTTGCAGTAGATAAAATAAGATTAGTTGGTAATGATAAAGTAATGCTTACAGAACGTGGTAATACATTTGGCTATCAAGACTTAGTAGTCGATTATAGAAATATTCCTGCCATGGCAGAAAACGGCGTTCCCGTAATAATGGATTGTACCCATTCATTACAACAACCTAATCAAACTAGCGGAGTTACAGGAGGCAATCCTCAATTAATAGAAACTATTGCAAAGGCAGCCATCGCCACTGGTGCTCATGGATTATTTATTGAAACACATCCCAATGTTGCGCAAGCAAAAAGTGATGGTGCTAATATGTTGCCTTTAGATAAATTGGCTTCTTTATTAGAAAAATTAGTGAGACTTAGAAGAGCAGTTTCGTAGAAACTGCGATGTATAGATAAGTACATGCTGCGATAAAATTTGAAATACCTTTAATACTTCAACGGATTGTTCTT
>JBAXWU010000075.1:0-7515 GCA_037128235.1 Chitinophagia bacterium
TGCAACATTTATATTCACCTGCTATCTGGGCTATATTTCAATTACAAGATTATTTAGGCGTGGATGCAAAATTAAGAAGGGAAGACCCACATGCAGAAAGAATTAATGAGCCATCTAATCCTAAACATTACTGGCGTTATAGAATGCATCTTAGTTTAGAAAACTTAATTGCTGCAAAAAGCTTTAATGAAGACTGGGCCATGGCTATTAAAGAATCTGGCCGCTAAATAAGGCTATTTAGTATCTTAGCTAAAATTTTATAAGTGCAATTAGATTTCTGGGAACAACAACTACCTTTTGAATATCCATTTACCATTTCGAATGGTAGAACTAAAACCCATCAACATAGTCTGATGATTCGATTGTCTTTAGGCAATTGGCAAGGTTTTGGAGAGGCACCAGCCATTATTTATTATAATGTAACGGTGGAAGCCATGATGGAGCTCTTAGAAAAAAATAGAAAGCTTATTGAAAAGTTCGCTTTAATTGATCCTGAACGTTTTTGGCATTTTTTGCATCATTTATTTCCCAATGATCCTTTTTTAGTAGCAGCCTTAGATATGGCAGGTTGGGATTTATTCGGACAAATGAATAAAAAACCTATTCATCAAATTTGGAATTTTCCTTGGAATGAAAATACCCCTACACCCATTTGTGATTATACCTTAGGCATTGATTCTATAGAAAAGATGGTAGAGAAAATGAAGGCTCATCCTTGGCCAATTTATAAAATTAAAGTAGGCACCGATTACGATATTGAAATGATTACAGCGCTTCGTGCTCATACTACTGCGCCACTTCGTGTAGATGCCAATGCAGGATGGACTATTGAAGAAGCCTTACAAAAAATTCCAGCGCTTGCAAACTTAGGCGTTGAATTAGTAGAACAACCTTTGGCTAAAGATAACTGGGAAGGAATGGCTCAATTAAAAGCGAATTCTGTTCTGCCTTTGTTTGCAGATGAGTCCTGTGTATTTGAAAAAGACGCGGCTACCTGTGCAAATTATTTTCATGGAATAAATATTAAACTCACTAAATGTAGTGGCCTTACACCAGCACTAAGAATGATTAAAGAAGCTAAAACTCTAGGCTTAAAAGTAATGATGGGTAGTATGAATGAGTCGGTAATAGGTTCTGCGGCTATTGCACAGTTCTTACCTCAATTAGATTATGTAGATATGGATGGCCCATTACTTATGACTGAATTAAATGGAATCGGACTTGATTATAATATGGAAAAGAACAAGGGTAAGATATTGCCATTAACTAAACCAGGTTTAGGGGTTCAATACAAAATGCCTTTTAAAAAATAAATAACTTTTAAAATAAATGAGCTTTATTTTAATTTGAAATAAATTCTATGACACCAGAACGTAGCGAAAAATTATTAAATGTATTAAGTAAGCGTCAGGCTAACTTGACGGTCGTACTTGAGAATGTACAAGACCCACATAATGTTTCTGCCGTAATGCGCACTTGCGATGCAGTAGGCATACAAGAAGTATATGTACTTACCACTAAAATACCTAGACATAAAAAATGGGGCTATAGAAGTAGCAGTAGCGCCTTAAAATGGTTAACCATTCACGAGTTTGAAACATTGGAAGACTGCGTGAAGGAACTGAGAACAAAATTCAGTAAAATTTTAACCACGCATTTGTCCAGTGATGCGGTAAGTCTGCACGATATCAATTTTACAGAATCGGTGGCCTTGGTTTTTGGTAATGAACATGCAGGGGTAACAGAAGAATTTAGAAATTTAGCCGATGGTAATTTCATTATACCTCAAATGGGTATTATTCAAAGTTTAAATATATCGGTGGCTTGTGCTGTAAGTATTTATGAAGCTATGCGTCAGAAAATGAATGCGGGTCATTATGAAAAAGCTTCTTTGCCGCAAGCTCAAATGGAAACTTTATTAACGCAGTGGGGTTTTGAAGAGGATACACCTGAAGTGTATAATAATTCCAAGTTAAAAAGGTCTTAAGTAAATTGTAATTAGTGTAAAATTAAGTTTACAATATATAATTAAACTTCGCGTTTTATAGGCAATTACATTTGTTCTGGAACAGCAATTCCTAAAGCGCTCATGGCTTTTTGTAAAGTAGCTGCTGTTAAAATACCCAATTGAATTCTTAATTGTTTTTTTACTTCCGATTCTGCATTGGAAATAGAATGCTCTGCGTAAAAAGTATTGAATAATTTAGCTAGGTTAAAAGCATAGATAGCTAATTTAGACGGGTCTAAATTGTCGGCTGCTTCATTCACCATGGCAGGAAAGCTAGAAAGCTCAATGGCTAATTGTTTTTCTAAAGGCAGTAATTCATTAGGGGTAATACTTACCGCTGTACCCGTTTTTCTTAATATACTTTTAATACGTGCATGTGTATATTGAATAAAAGGCCCTGTGAAGCCATGAAAGTCGATACTTTCTTCTGGGTTGAATATCATTTTCTTTTTAGGGTCTACTCTTAATAAGAAAAATTTAAGGGCACCTAGTCCAATGGTATTATATAGCTCAGTGAGTTGTGTTTGCGTAAAATCGGAAACCTTTCCTAAGGCTTCTGTTTTTTCTTTGGAGATATTAATCATCTCGTCTACTAAATCATCGGCGTCCACCACAGTTCCTTCACGGCTTTTCATTTTACCCGTTGGTAGTTCTACCATGCCGTAACTTAAATGGTAAATACCATCTGCAGCAGGTTGTTGTAGTTTCTGACAAATTAATTTAAGTACTTTGAAATGATAATTTTGTTCATCACCTACTACATAAATACTGGCATCGGTATTAAACTCTTTTTGTTTTAATTGAGCTAGTCCAATGTCTTGGGTCATATATACAGAAGTGCCGTCCTTGCGACGCACAATTTTTTCATCTAAGCCATCCGGTGTTAAGTCTATCCAAACAGAACTGTCTTCTTTTTGATAAAATACTTTTTTAGTAAGTCCTTCTTCCACTAATTCTTTACCCAATAAATAAGTATTGCTCTCGTAATAAGTTTTGAAAAAATCAGAACCTATTTTTTTATATGTCACTTCAAAGCCTTCGTATACCCATGCGTTCATCTTTTTCCATAAATCTAAAGTAGTAGCATCGCCTTGTTCCCATTTCAACAACATTTCTTGTGCCCCTTTTAATATGGGCGCTTCTTTTTCTGCAGTCTCTTGCATCATGCCACCAGCCACTAATGCTGCAACTTCGGCTTTATAGGCGTCGTTATATTTAACGTAAAAGTCTCCCACAAAGTGGTCGCCTTTTTTATGAGTGGATTCGGGCGTTGCACCGTTTGCAAATAATTGCCAAGCAATCATACTTTTACAAATATGTATACCTCTATCATTGACAATACAAGTTTTTACCACCTCATGCCCTTGCAGTTTTAAAATCTCTGCAATACTCCATCCTAAAAAATTATTTCTTAAATGCCCTAAGTGTAAAGGCTTATTAGTATTAGGGGAGGAGTACTCCACCATAATTTTTCTTTTATGCTCAATAGCTGGCATTAACTCATTAGGCGAAAGGTTTTTTATAAATTCTAACCAATAGTCGTTGCTAATAGTGAAATTTAAAAACCCTTTTACAATATTGAACTTAGTAATAATAGTAGGTATTGCTTTTTGCATAGCATTTCCTAATTCATTGCCTACTACCTCAGGGCTCTTGCCTAATTGTTTTACAAAGGCAAATAGTACAATGGTATAGTCTCCTTCAAATTCAGGCTTAGTGGCATTCACTAATACTTGATCAGGTTGTATTTTAACCTGGTACAAGCTATCTAAGCTTGTTGAAGTAGTCTGCTTTAAAAGAGTTATTAAATTCATAAAATGGGCTTGCCTTTGGCAAAAGTAATTAATTAAGATTATCTTAGCGCATTGATGTTGAAACTACACGACTTTATTAGCAAAGTTATCCTTGAAATGATAGATTGGTTTTATCCAATTTTCAAGAAAATGATGCCCTTAAAAACTTTTAGGTACGCTGCCTGTGGCGGTGCCAATACTATATTAGATATCACCTTATTCTTTGTTGCTTATAATTACATCTTACATAAAGAGATCATTAATATAGGTAGGGTAAGTATTAGCCCCCATATCGCTTCTTTTATGATTTCATTCTGCATCACCTTTCCTATTGGCTTTTATTTAAGTAGATATGTTGTCTTTCAGGAAACAACTGTGACTAAGCGTAAGCAACTCATGAAGTATTTTATAGTGGTGCTAGGCTGTGTACTACTTAACTATGGCTTTTTAAAGCTATTTGTAGATAATCTAGGCTGGTATCCTACCATGGCTAAAATAGTCACCACCTTCTTTGTGGTCATCTTTAGCTATACCAGTCAAAAGAACTTCACTTTTAAGGGTTCAGAAAACCAATAATTTTCTGCCTTTTCTACCCCTTTTTTGGGATTATATGTCAATTACGTCCTCTAATTAGACCTAATATCTGCCATATATGACAAATTTACACCTCTATGTGGGCATACCAATTATGGCATAAAGATTGTCTGTAGTAGAGTAATTAATCATTGAAAATCAAGCATTATGGCAAAAATTATAGGAATTGACTTAGGTACGACAAATAGTTGCGTATCAGTTATGGAAGGTGGCGAACCAGTAGTAATCGCCAATGATGAAGGACGTAGAACTACCCCATCGGTAGTGGCCTTCTTAAAGAATGGCGAGCGTAAAGTGGGAGATCCTGCTAAGCGTCAAGCTATCACGAACCCTGAAAACACAATTTCAAGTGTGAAGCGTTTTATGGGTCGTCGTTTTAATGAGATTACTGAAGAGAAGTCTCATTGGAGTTATAAAATTGTACAAGGCGAGAACGATACTGTGCGTGTTGATATCGATGGTCGTATGTATACTCCACAAGAAATTTCTGCAATGGTTTTACAAAAGATGAAAAAAACCGCTGAAGATTATTTAGGCACTGAAGTAACAGATGCAGTAATTACTGTACCTGCTTATTTTAACGATGCACAAAGACAAGCTACTAAAGAAGCGGGTGAGATTGCAGGATTAAATGTGCGTAGAATTGTAAACGAACCTACTGCAGCAGCCTTGGCTTATGGTTTAGATAAAAAGAATATTGAGCAAAAAATTGCGGTGTTTGATTTAGGTGGTGGAACTTTTGATATTTCTGTCTTGGATTTAGGAGATGGTGTATTTGAAGTAAAATCTACTAATGGAGATACGCATTTAGGGGGTGATGATTTCGATAAAGTCATCATGGATTTCTTAGCAGACGAGTTTAAAAAACAAGAAGCAATTGACTTAAGAAAAGATCCAATGGCTTTACAAAGATTAAAGGAAGCTGCAGAAAAAGCAAAAGTAGAATTAAGTTCTTCTTCTGAAACTGAAATCAACCTGCCTTATATTACAGCAGTAGATGGCGTTCCAAAGCACTTAGTTTTAAAATTAACAAGAGCCAAATTTGAATCATTAGCAGACAATTTATTTGCACGTTGTTTAAAGCCTTGTGAAATTGCTTTAAAAGATGCAGGTTATTCTGTATCACAAATTGATGAAGTAATTTTAGTAGGAGGTTCTTCAAGAATTCCTAAAATACAAGAAATAGTTGAAAAGTTCTTTGGTAAAAAACCAAACCGTTCTGTGAACCCTGATGAAGTGGTGGCAATAGGTGCAGGTATCCAAGGGGCAGTATTAACAGGAGATGTAAAAGATGTATTGTTATTGGACGTTACGCCTTTAAACTTAGGTATTGAAACTTTGGGTGGTGTAATGACTACCATGATTTCATCTAACACTACTATCCCTACTAAGAAAACAGAAGTGTATTCAACAGCTAGCGATAATCAACCAGGTGTTCAAATTCATGTATTACAAGGTGAGCGTCCAATGGCACCTCAAAATAAAAGTTTAGGTATGTTTAACTTGGATGGTATTCCACCAGCACCAAGAGGCGTTCCTCAAATTGAAGTTACTTTTGATATTGATGCCAATGGTATCTTAAATGTAAGTGCAAAAGATAAAGGCACTGGTAAAGAACAAAAAATTAGAATTGAAGCAGGAAGTGGTTTGACAAAGGAAGAAATTGAAAAAATGAAAGCCGAAGCTAAAGCCAACGAAGCGGGTGATAAAATAGAAAAAGAAAGAGTAGAAAAATTAAACCAAGCCGACAGCTTAATTTTCCAAACAGAAAAACAATTGAAAGAATTTGGTGAAAAAATTTCTGCAGATAAAAAAGCACCTATTGAAACAGCCTTAGCAAATTTGAAAGAGGCGCATGCTTCTCAAGATATTGCTAAAGTAGACAGCGCTTTAGAAGCAATGAATACTGCATGGACTGCTGCAAGTGAAGAAATTTATAAAGCACAAGCAGCGGGAGCAGCTGGCCCTGAACAAGCAGGTGCAGAGCAAGCAGGCGGACAAGCCAATGGAGCAGCCAACAACGATACCGTTGAAGATGCTCAGTTTGAAGAAGTAAAATAAACCGACTTGCCTTTATAGGCATACGAAGTATTATCATAATGTTAAGCCCTTTCAGTTTTTACTGAGAGGGCTTCTTTGTTTAAAATAGTTTGTTGTACCTTCGCGCAGCATAATTTATATATGAAGAGAATTGAAAGACATAGAGCCATTTTAGGCGTAGACGATAAAGCTACTTTAAGCGACTTAAAAAAAGTTTATCGTAAGATAATGATGGAGTGGCATCCTGATAAATTTCAAGACAGTGATGAGGCTAAAAAAATGGCGGAAGAAAAGTCGGCTAAATTAATTGCCTCTTACCATTTTTTAGTGAGTGTGCATATTGAAACACATGAAGCCACCAAGGATGCCTATATAGCCACTACAACAGATGCTAGTATTGAGGACTTTGAATTTAAATCTGAAATATTAAGAGTGGTGTTCTCGGATGGCAATGAATATGAATACTATGGCGTTCCAAAAGCCATTTATGTAAAGTTGGTCAATGCCGATACCCCTGACCGTTTTGCAAGACGACATATCTATGAAAATTACTTGTATAGAAGCACCAGCAAAATTGTGGGAGGAAACGAGTAATTCTGCGTAATTAACGCGTAAAAGCTTCAACAAAGCTTAAAATATTTTCCGTTTTTTGTAAGTAGTAAATGGGTTATTGTAGTAAATTTACTTTTCAATATTTACAACAATTATTACTATGGAAAATAACGCAACCCCAGCAGCAAAATGTCCTTTTACAGGTGCTTCTACTGCCTCAAAAATGACTAGTGCTGGAACAAGAAATACCGATTGGTGGCCGAATCAATTAAGATTAAATATTTTACGCCAACATTCATCTTTAACCAATCCAATGGACGCTTCTTTCAATTATGCAGAAGCTTTCAAATCTTTGGATTTAAATGCAGTTAAAAAAGACATCGTTGATTTAATGACCACCTCACAAGATTGGTGGCCTGCAGACTATGGTCACTACGGACCCTTCTTTATACGTATGGCTTGGCATAGTGCAGGAACTTATAGAAATACCGATGGCCGTGGTGGCGGAGGAGCAGGAATGCAAAGGTT
>JBAXWU010000076.1:0-7472 GCA_037128235.1 Chitinophagia bacterium
ATAAGGCGCATTTTGTTTTAATAATTGTATTGACTTTGCAACAAGAGCATCATAGGCTTCTTTAGTCACTACGCCGCCTGGTAAAGCATGACCATATAATAATGGAATCCAATTGGCTTGTTTTCTTAAACTAGAATCTTTTTCTAAAAAAGGATATTCCTTAAAAATAGAATCTCCTACACTAGCATGAAAATCTTCTTCATGGGTGAGCGCCGGCGAAAAAGTACTTGACTCAATAGCTAAACCCAGTATAGCAATACGAGGCAGTTTTGCTTCTTTTTTGGATTGCGTACAACTGAAAGCCACTATTGCCATCAAAGACCCTATAATAATTTTGATAAGCTGGTTTGTATTTTTTTTCATACTTTTTATTTTAATTTTTTTCTAAATATTTTTATAGGATAATTATTGTACAATAATTTTAAATAATGATTTAATTAGTTCTTAATGCGTGAACGGCTTTTACAATATTATGCATCCCCTTTTCTAATTTTTCAGTCTTGTCCCAACTATAACCTATACGCATATACCTATCGTCTTGTTCAAACCAATGGCCTGGACCTACATAAGTGCTGTACTTATTTAATAATTCCTCATGGAATCGCTTAGTGTTAATTTCAATATTCAATTTAATTCTTGGAAAACAAGCGCAACCACCTTGCGGCTCTATCCATTCTAAAATATCCTGCCCTTGCATAAAATGTTTTAATACCTCAAAGTTTTTTTGAATGTTTGCTTTAACAGGCGCAAATAATTTTTCTTTATTACATAAATATTGATAGGCAATTTCTTCATCTACCACAGAATTAGTAATAAATATTTGCTCTTTAGCGGCTAATAAGGTTTCCATTAATTTTTTATCTTGAGAAATAAGCCATCCCATTCTAATGCCAGGCAGTCCATAAGATTTTGACATAGAGCTTACACTTATTACTCTATCCGATAAAGTAGCCGCTAAAGGCAGCATGGGAATAAAACTCATTTCTCTATAAGTTTCATCCATGAGTAAATAGCTTCCATTGGCTTCCACTATTTGAATTACTTTTCTTAAGTTTTCTTCACTAATACTTACCCCCGTTGGATTATGCGGATAAGTAACGCTAACAAATTTTGTAGTAGGCGTAATTAATTTTTCAAGGGCTGCAATATCTATTTGATAACCTTTGTCAAATTCCATTTCTAAAAATGAAACCTGGGCCCCAATGGCACGAGGTGTTTCAATATTAGTAGCATAGTTTGACCTTGCCACAATCACATGGTCACCTTTTTCAAGTAATGCTGAGGCCACCATGAACAAGGCGGAAGCTGCCCCTGCTGTTAATAAAATTTGATCTGCTTTTAATTTATATTGAGAGGCAATGAGTTCTCTTAAAGCGGGTTTGCCTAAATGATCGCCATAAAATAAAACTAGATCGTTTAAAGAAATACCTAAATCGCCTAAGCGCTGATCGGCGTAGGAGCTTTCAGATAAGTTACAATCAATATTTTCATAGCCATAGGTTTCAGGCGCTTCTATTTCTATGGGCATTCTGCGATACTGCATATATCTTTTTTATTTGAATCTGATAATATAAATACACTATGAATTTACTTAAAACCACCTATAATGCGGAAATAGTTATTCTTATGTTTCAAACATTGTCTATTTTTAGCAAAACAAACAACTATGGAAGATCAAAATTTCAAAAACCATGCTAAAATGGTTCCAGGATATCACTATGTAACACTACCTGCTATTCTAATTTTTCTAATAGCCTCTGTGAACTATTTTATTCAAAGCACAGCAGAAAACAAGTATGTAGGCGCTTGCTTATGTCTACTTGCTGTTATTGTATTTTTACTAGCATGGTATGCACGTGGCTTTGCTTTAAAAGCACAGGATAGAGCCATTCGTGCTGAAGAAAATTTCAGATATCATTTAGCCACTGGAAAAGTATTTCCAAAAGAATTAACCATGGGCCAAATTATAGCTTTACGTTTTGCGAGCGATGATGAATTCGTAGCCTTAACAGCAAAAGCTATTGCAGATAACTTATCCAATAAGCAAATCAAAGAATTGATTAAAAATTGGAAAGCCGATCACAATAGAGCTTAATGATCTAAATTTATATTTTAACTAGTTTCTATCTTCCTACTGCCGGTATCACAGGTAAACTTTCGTTGCCCGTTTCATTCACAGCTTGTACTGCAAAGAAATAATTATCCTTGCTATAAGGCAGGGTCATTGATAAACTTTCTGTATAAATTTTCTTTTGCCAAACTGGGCTGGTGGTCTCTCTCATTAATATATAGTAACCTTTTACCAATCCGGTTTTAGGCGCCTTCCAATACAAGTAAGTGGAATTGGTTAATTTTTTCACATCTATTTTAACTTCATCAGGAACAGCAGGCGCCTTTGCTAAATTGGCTAAGTTGGCCAAGTTCATACTGGTATTTTTTCTTAGGTATTCAAAATCGACATGTTCTACCACATCACCATAACGAATACCGTTCTCCACTCTTATGTCTTGATGTTGACGTGTATAGTTTTCATTCATTTCTGTAATTCTTACAGCAGCAAAACCATTTTCCACAAAAGCAGTGTGGTCACCGCCTCTTAAAAAACGGTCGTTACGATAAATCATCATCACTTGTAAGTTTTCTACATAACGCTCTCCAATTTCTTTCACATAACGAGCCAATTGTCTTGACCTGCCATCGTTTTCTAATCCAAGATTACGAATTTGCATGGCTACTCTTCCGGTATCGGTTACCGATAAGCCTTCACTAAAAACACGAATGCGGGTATTGTCAACAATATTTGTTTCATTGCTATTATTGGAGCCCATTATATCATTATTCAAAACTGCCTCAATTTTCCAATTTTCTTTTTTGGCTTTAGCTGCCATAAAATAAGCGCCTAATAAACCTTGTTCTTCTCCACTCACTGTAACAAAAATAATAGTGGCAGGAAAACTATGTTTACTCATTACTCTTGCACACTCCATTACAGCCACTGTGCCGCTTCCATCGTCGTTGGCTCCTGGTGAATCACCTACACTATCCATTTCATTGGAACGTCTGCTATCTAAATGTCCACTAATAAGAAAAATTCTTTTATCGTTAGGATCGGTACCTTTTAAAGTGGCCACTACATTGGCTAAATTAATGGGCCTGTCAACTCTTTTTTTATCGGCATTATAGGTAGTGGTATCTATAAAAGCAGACAACCTTCCATTACTTGACTTTGCATACTCATTAAACCTACTTAATATCCAAGCTCTTGCAGCGCCAATACCTTTTGTAGTACTGGTTTGGTTACTAAGTGTTGCTCTAGTACCAAAAGCAACAAGCTTATTTAAATTCTGCGCTAAGCTATCGGCACTTATTTCTTTTACCATGGCGTCTATCTCAATATCTTTTTTAATGATTTGTTGAGAAAAGGAATTCGCTACTGCAGCGAATAAGAAAACTACTAAAAAAATAATTTTGTTCTTCATGTTTTATTGTTTAGAATAAATTTTTAATATTAAATTTTTATTAATTAAATTTTTTAATCTTTTACTTTTAAATTTTACTTCTTCTTGTACCTTATTTTAACTTTTGCCACTCCTGCACCCACCATATCAATTTCTTTGGCAGCCGCCTTGGTTAAATCTATAATTCTTCCTCTAATATAAGGGCCTCTATCATTAATACGCACCACCACCGATTTATTATTGGAAAGATTCGTCACTTCCACCTTGGTACCAAAGGGAAGCGTTTTATGCGCAGCCGTTATTTTACCTTGTCTATAGATTTCACCATTCGCTGTGGTTTTACCTTCATAGCTATCGGCATAGTAAGAAGCTAAACCCTTGCGTGTAGTATAGCTACAGCTAGAGAGTAGCGAAATAAGGAGTAAAGAAAAAAGTATTTGTTTAACCATATCTATCTTAGACCCAATTAAATGATGCTACTAAAATAGGTATTAATTATTCTTAGCATCTAAAATAACTGGTGTTTTTCCACCACCCATAATAATTACTTTAGCATTTGGAGAAGTGATAAGTCCTTTCATTATTTGTATTTGCTCATACTGTAATTGTTTATCGCCTAAACCTGAGCTTATAATTTTTTGATAATCGGCTATACCTTGGGCCTCCACTCTTTTACGCTCTGCCTCTTGTTTTTCTTTTTGTAAGACGAACTGCATTTTTTGTGCATCTTGCTCGGCCTTAATTTTATCTTCGATAGATGCTTTTACTGTAGTTGGTAAAACAATATTGCGCACTAATAATTGCTCAAGCACTAAACCACGAATTTTTAAGTTCTCTTCAATGGTTTTGAAAATTCTGCTTTGAAACTCATCTCTTTTTACAGAATATAAATCAACGGCTGTATAATAAACAGCGTTGTCTCTGATTTTGGTTCTAGTAATAGGGCGAACAATTACATTTTTAAAATCATAGCCTATCTCTCTTACAATTTTTGGCGCTTGATTAGATTGTACACGATATAATACCGTTAAATCAATGACTACTTCTAAGCCATCTGCTGTTAGAACGCGAATGGCATCATCTCCTGCCATTTCACCTTCAGTATGCACACCACTCATGGTATAATTTTGTGTTCTTACATCAATTGTATTTATTGTCATTAAGGGACTCACAAAATTCAAACCACTGGTAATCACTTCATCTTGTACTTTACCAAACAATGACTGTACACCAATTTGTCCAGCGTCTATTTGCTTTATGCAAGAAGTGAATACACCAATTACTATAACCACTATTCCTATAGTACGAATACTGCCTTTACTAATATTCGCAGGTAAATTCAAATTTTCAACAGCGCCTGCTGCAAAAAATAATGCAATTCCAATTAAAATAAATAACATACAATTAAATTTAATTAAGCGCTTAAATAGCGTCTAAGGATTGACAATTTTGTCTACCTAAAATTACAATATTTAATTTTGCCGTTATTAAAAAGATTACTAGATTATGGTCTAATTTGAATAAATTAGCATTCTAATCGAATTATAAACCATTCATCCTATAATAAATATGAAAAAAATTAGCCTATTTTTTACCTTTCTAGTATTGGCTTCTAGCCTATCTCTAATGGCGCAGACCAAGCCTGCTTGGAACAGTATTTTTGCTAGCATTAATAAAGAAGTACAAGCAAATTCAAATGCCTATACTTCACTTAAAATTTCCTCTGAAACCATCGGACATCGTCTAACAGGTTCCGAGAATGGTAAAAAAGCCGAGCAATATGCTTATGACTTATTAAAGTCTTATGGCTTTACCAACCTTCGTTTTCAACCTTTTGAAGTGGAAAGCTGGAGCCGTGGAACTTTGGAAGTGACCATTGGTGCTGATGCTACTAATTTGAAAACCATTAAATCGGTTTCATTAGCACATTCACCCGTGAAAGTCGATCTTGCCCTTGAAGTGGTAGACATGGGCAATGGTGTAGAAGAAGATTATGCAGCCAACCCTGATAAAGTAAAAGGTAAAATTGCTTTAGTGTATTTAGGTGTTTTGCCAGGTTCAAAAGCAGGTACTCCAGGTTTACACCGTTCAGAAAAAACAGCTATTGCTACTAAATATGGTGCAAAGGGAATTATAGTTATAAATACACCTCCTAATGGAGTGCTGCTTACTGGTACTGCATCTGTTACCGGAAAATTAATTCCTATTCCTGCTGTTTGTGTAGGTAAAGAAGATGGACTACTATTAAAAGAACAATTAGTTACAGGTAAATTATATAGTCATATTAAAATGACTAATTTTTCTGGAATGATTAAAGCGCGTAATGTGGTAGCTACTTTAAAAGGCAAAACCTTGCCCAATGAAAAAATTGTGATTGGTGGACACTTAGACAGCTGGGATTTAGCAACAGGTGCTATTGACAATGGCATTGGTTCATTTTCTGTTTTGGATATGGCTAGAACTTTTAAAAAGTTAAACTTAAACCCTGCACGTACCATTGACTTTGTAATGTTTATGGGAGAAGAAGAAGGCTTATTAGGTTCAAGAGCCTATGTAGATGATGCGATTAAAAATAAAAGCATTGACCAAATTAGATACATGATGAATTATGATATGAGTAATGATATTAAAGGTTATTCCACTAGTGCAGAAGATAGTAAAGATTTATTTACAGGTATTGGTGCCATTGCACATTCAATAGATACTTCTTTTACTAATTTATTTAGAGCAGGCGCAGGACTTCATAGCGATCACCAACCGTTTATGTTGCAAGGTGTTCCAACTGGTGGTGGCGCTGGTGGCGGGCTTCCTAAAAATGCAGGACCTTGTTACCATGCCGATTGTGATGTATTTAGTTTAGTGGAAGAACAAGGCATGAAAAACACAGTTCGTTTTGGATCGATGTTATTATATGGTGTGGCAGATGCCGATGAAATAAAATCAAAACATTTTACCGATGCTGAAACAAAAGCATTCTTAATTAAGAATAATTTAAAAGAGCCATTGCAAATTGCAGGCGAATGGCGTTGGAAAGATTAACAAAAAAAGGTCTCGAATTTTCGAGACCTTTTTTTGTAGTTTATTTTACTGGCATGTTATTTATAAACTTAGTTAGTATGTTAGTTAATATGTTAATTAGTTAGCTAACTCTTTAGCGACTAATTAACTTTTCTTTTAAATAAATAGTCTTACCCGTTTTTGCCGATTGAATAGCGGCTTCTAATATACGATTCACCATTACATTGTTCTCTGTAGAATATAAACCATAGGGTTCTATTTTCTCCTTACCTCTAAGTACCGCATGTAAATATGAGAAGGGGTCGGTGAATACATGTATATCCTTTTCAGTAACTGTTTTTTCTGTTTCAGGCGCTGCTTCTTTATTTCTCAATCTCATTTTTTGTGCATTCACTGCTATAATATAAGCAGAGTCTCCGTATACTTCCATATCCTTTCTTGCAAAAGTCCAGGCCCATGAAGGTTGCAATACCGCCTGTGTTTTAGCATAGTTCACTATTATAGTAGCGTTATCATCTACCTTGGGATAAATGGAAGGCTTGAACTGATTGGTCACTGCTGTAACAGAGATAGGCATTTCCCCATGCATTAAATAGGTCATTAAATTGGCCCCATAACAACCAAAGTCTACAATAGAACCTCCCCCATTTTCAATAGGATCGGTTAACCAGTTAAAAAATTCTGGACTCACCCCAATTTCTTTAGGCCCTTGATGGCCATGATGAAATACCACTTTTCTAATTTGCCCCACATAGTTTTCTTCTTTGATAAGTCTAAAAGTTTCATAGGTAGAAGGATACCATGAAGTCTCGTAATTCGTAAGTAGCATTACCTTATTCTTTTTAGCTACTGCCTCCATAGCCAAAGCTTCTTTTAAATTAGAAGCAAGTGGTTTTTCCACCATAATATGTATGCCTCTTGGCGCTGCTGCTTGAGCAACTTTTAAATGTTCATGAATAGAACCGAATGCGACAACTGCTTCTGGTTTTGTTTTAT
>JBAXWU010000077.1:0-7407 GCA_037128235.1 Chitinophagia bacterium
GAATCATACTTGCCCAAAAAGCAATAGGTGTATTGGGGTTTTGTGTAACCATATTGGTAATGATATAAGAAAAAATAAGTGGCATGGTAATGGGGAACATTAAACTTTGTGCATCTTGCGGGTCTTCGTTGACGGTGCTACCTACTGCTGCAAATAAAGCTGCATAAAATAAATAACCTCCAATAAAATAAAATATAAAACAAAAAATTATTAAAGGCCAGTTAGCGGTAGAAATTGTATGTTGAAAATCGTAAATTCTTTTTGCTGATTCGCTTGCTTGCATCATACCGCCTGCCATTTGTCCATTGCTTTGTTGTAAACTAGTTACCTGATGTTGAATATCAGATGGCAAAAAGCCCAAGGCCACACTGGTTAAACTAATAATTAAAATTATCCATAATAAAAACTGAGTTAAACCCACAGCCCCAATGCCAATAATTTTGCCCATCATTAACTCAAAAGGCTTCACGCTACTTATAATAACTTCTGCAATACGGTTAGTTTTTTCTTCCATCACCCCGCGCATCACCATCGCACCATAAATAAACATGGTCATATATATAAGTAAGCCACTTGCATAGCCAATACCCATGGCAAGTCCTGCATTGCTTTCTTTACTAGAGCTGCCTTTATCTTCATAGGCTTTTAATTCAGCTACTTGGGAGGCTTTATGAATAGAATCCAATATATTTTGTTGAATACCTGCATCTTGTAACATTTGGTCCTCAATAGCGCTATTGATTCTGTTACTAATACTTTCTTGTAACATTAAACCCATCGATTTTTTGGATCTAAGTACATAATCCGACTTAGTTCCCTTTTCAAACTGAGGCAAAATTAAAATATCGGTATATCCTTTTTGGATATAGTTGGTGGTATCTACATTAGCTGGGAAGCTAAAACTAATTTGATTGGTATTTTTTAAAGAATTTTTGATAAAGCCATTCGGGTCTATCACAGCAATTTTTCTATATTCTACGCCTGTTATAGAGAAGTAGGCGGAAGCAGCCACTAAGCCTACAATTAATAAAGGTGTTAAAAAAGTAAGAATTAAAAAACGTTTATTTTTTACCCTACTAGTATATTCTCTTTGTATAATTAACCAAGTCTTATTCATCTTAATTTTTTTAAATATTTTGAAAGGCACGAGCGCCTGCATGCGTTCCTTCTACTAGTTTAATAAATATTTCATTTAAAGAAGGCAATACTTCATTAAAACCTATTAATTCAATTTTTTGCTCAATAATATATTGAAGTACATTATTGACTGTATGGCCTTCATTAATTTTTATCATATATTTAGAAGCAGCTTCATTAATAATAGTAAAAATACTATTGCTAGTTAAACTAGACCCTGCTTTAATTTCAATGGAGAAATTATTTTCTTTATACTGTTGCTTAATACCTGCCACAGAGCCATCTAGAATTTTCTTACCCATATTCACCAGTACAATATGGTCGCAAATTTCTTCTACTTGTTCCATACGGTGGGTGCTAAATATAATGGTAGAACCTTTTTTAGCTAGTGCGTAAATTTCATCCTTAATTAAATTGGCGTTCAAAGGGTCAAGGCCACTAAAAGGCTCGTCTAATATAATTAATTTAGGTTCGTGTAAAACGGTAATGACAAATTGTAATTTCTGACTCATTCCTTTACTTAAATCCTCTACTTTTTTATTCCACCAAGTTTCCATCTCAAATTTCTTGAACCAGTATTTTATTTTTTCTGTGGCTTCTGCTTTTGACATACCTTTTAATTGTGCAAGGTACAATGCTTGTTCTCCAATTTTCATTTTCTTATACATGCCCCTTTCTTCTGGCATGTATCCAATTTTTTCAATATCGAGCATGGGGTTAAAAGGAGCGCCCTCTAATAATATATTACCACTGTCCGGATAAAATATGCCGGTAATCATACGAAGCAAAGTGGTCTTACCTGCTCCATTAGGTCCTAGTAATCCAAAAATACTTCCTCTCTCAATAGTAAAGCTAATATCGTCTACCGCTTTTTGAGTAGCGTAATATTTTTTTAAATTTTGTAAACTTAATAGGGCATCCATAGTAAGAAATTTATACTTCAAATATAAAACCATTTTCACATATCTTATTTTTAAATAAGGAAGGGTGGAAAATTTGACTATTTACTATGAAAATTAACGGGAAGAGTGGGAGAAGTTTTGATTATCTTCGCGTTAAACTTAGCACATATGTTCAATAAGAAAACGCTTTATATTTCTCTTGCATTTATTTTGGTAGTAGGACTTTCTAGTTGGGGTTTTTTAGTGCACCGCACCATTCATCAAATTGCCATTTATAGTTTACCAGAACCTTTGCAATCTTTTATGCATAAAGAAATGGCTAATTTAGTTTCTAATGCAACAAGGCCCGATGTTCGAAGAAACACCGATAAAACAGAAGCCACTAAACATTTTATTGACTTAGAAGCCTATGGTCCGAATGCTGCGAATAATATGCCCATTGATTGGGCGAATGCGGTAAAAAAATACAATGAAGATACCTTGCTTAAATATGGTTATGTACCTTATGTAATTGTAGACCAATTAGATAAATTAACCAACGCCTTTCGTTCTAAAAATAAAGACAGTATATTATTTTATGCTGCCGATTTAGGTCATTATATTGGAGATGCGCATGTGCCTTTACATACTTCCATTAATTATGATGGGCAACTTTCTGGACAAAAAGGTTTGCATAGTTTATGGGAATCCTTTGTGCCTGAGTTAAGAATAGACCAATATCAATTATACAATGCACATAAGGCTACTTATATTAAAAACCCAAGTGAGGCTATATGGATGGATATTAGAACTGCAGCTGGCTTAGTACCTGAATTATTAGCCATAGAAAAAGAAGTTTCTATTCAGTTCAAGCCTGAAACAAAATATAAAACACAAATGCGTTACGGTCGTGAAACAAAAGTATATACGAAAGAGTTTGCCGAATCCTATGCGAATGGATTAGGCCCTACGGTGAATAAGCAATTAATAGCATCAGCTAACATGATTGCCGATTTTTGGTATACTGCTTGGGTGAATGCAGGTAAGCCAAATATGACAACGCGTGAAATATCTCCTAATCTTTCGGCTGAATTAAAATCATTCAAAATGAATCATTTAATTCAGGACGACTTATTATTAAGTAAGAAAGAAAAACCAGAGAACTAGTATACTTATAATATAGAAGCTATTTGTTGTGCAAGCTTTTGTCCATCCATTGCAGCACTTACAATACCTCCTGCATAGCCTGCGCCTTCTGCGCAAGGATAAAGGTTTTTGATTTGTGGATGATGCAATCTGTCTGCATCTCTTGGAATACGCACGGGTGAAGAAGTTCGGCTTTCAGTAGCTATCACAATGGCCTCATTGGTGTAATAACCTTTCATCTTTTTTCCAAAGGCTTTAAAACCTTCTTGTAAACTACGATGCACAAAATGAGGTAGCACTTCATTTAAAGGGGTCGAATGTAATCCTGGTAAATAACTAGCGTCAGGTAAGTTTGCAGAAACTTTATTGGAACAAAAATCTATTAATCTTACAGCGGGGGCCACTTGTAATCCTCCTCCCAATTTAAAAGCCGCTTGCTCCACTTCTTGTTGAAAGGCTAATAATAATAGAGGATGATTATCTGGTAAACTATTTTTATTTTTCTTTAAATAATTGGAAGCGTTTGCAATATCAATTTCTACCACCATTCCACTATTGGCATAAGGGTTATCTCTTTTACTGGGGCTCCATCCATTCACCACAATTTCTCCAGGGGCAGTGGCAGCGGGTGCGATAATACCACCAGGGCACATACAAAAACTAAAAACCCCTCTTTCACTTACTTGTTCCACTAAATTATAAGAGGCAGGAGGCAGGTTAGGGTCACGCACCAAGCAATGGTATTGTATAGCATCAATTGCCGACTGTGGATGTTCCACCCTTACCCCTAAGGCAAAGGGTTTGGCTTCAATGCTAATATTTTTTTCAAAAAGTAAAGTAAAAATATCTCGAGCAGAATGGCCAGTAGCTAAAATATAGGCAGCTGCTTTCATTTTATCTCCATCGGCTGTAATAATTTCTTTAATGGCATCATTCTCTATTACAAAGTCCACTAATTTTTTTTCAAATAAAACTTTACCCCCACTTGCTTCAATTTGTTCGCGCATGGCAGTAATAATATGTGGTAGTTTATTGGTACCAATATGCGGATGCGCTTCATATAAAATATTTTCATCGGCACCAAACTGGTAAAATAGTTTTAATATTTTATCAATGCTTCCTCTTTTATTACTTCTTGTATATAATTTACCATCGCTATAAGTACCAGCGCCTCCTTCTCCAAAACAATAATTACTCTCGGGGTTCACTATGCCTTCTTTATTTAAGCTCGCTAAATCACGCCTTCTTGCTCTCACATCTTTACCTCTTTCTATTATAATGGGTCTTAATCCTAATTGAATACATTCAAGGGCTGCGAATAATCCGGCAGGGCCCGCGCCAATAATAATGACCTCTTTGGCATTAGAAGCAAGGGTGGGGAAAAGCAGGGGTTCGATAAAGCGCTTGGAAATTGGTTCCTTTATGAAAGCAATTAGGGTGAGGTTCACCCAAATTTGTTGCCTACTTCTGGCATCAATCGATTTTTTAAGAATTTGGTAGCCTGTAATGGAGGTTTCGGCTTCGCCTGTAATTTTACTAATAGCCTTAATTAGGCTGGGGCCATGGGCCGATTCAGATGGGGTAAGTCGAACTTGTATTTTGGTTTGCATGGGTTAGGTTTTTATCCTAAAAAAATGCTGAATAAATAATAGTAGATAAGAAAGTACTTTGACGACTATACTTAGTCTACTATAATGGTATAATAATACTAATTAGAAGGGCAAATCGTCGCCAGACTCGTTGGTAGGTATATCAAAGTAGGTAGAAGTTTCAGTAGGGGCTGTACTGCCTCCTAAAGCCACTGCTTCCATACGCCAAGCGTCTAAATTGGTGATATAGTTGTCTTTACCCTCTTTATTCCACTTAGACCCCTTTATATTAAAGAGTACTTTTACGGTGTCTCCTAGGTTGAAGCGGTCAGGCATGGTGGTACGGTCCTGAACACATTGGAATTTAACGTAATTTGTTATTGTTTTACCATTGATATCGTCGGTTTTTTCAACAACAAATTCCCTTGTTTTAAAGGTTTCTTTTCTCTGAATGATTTCGTATTTAGCAATTAATTTGCCGGTTAATTCGTAGCTCATAGTTATGATTATATAGGTAAAGGTAGTATTTAAAGGCCAAATCTAAATACTTGCCCTTTAATGCAAATAAGTATAAGTTTTTAAGAAAAAAAAATACTTAAAAAATAAGTGGATAACTATGCATATTTAAGAAAAAGGATATATCTTGAACGCCGGATAAGGGGTTATGAAACATGGGGTTTGTAGGGTTCTGAGGACATGTAAAAAAAACCAAACAAAAAAGTTTTTTTTTCAACAATAAGTCGTCATATTCGCATTCCGGTTTACAATTCCTTTATCCAGAGTTGAAATCATAACGTACCTTTTTTTAATTATACAAAGAGCAAGAAGTAAGATGGCTAAGAGCGCAGATTTAATTTGGAGTAACTGCTTAAAAATTATTAAGGATATTGTCGAATGGCAACATTTTAAAACATGGTTCGAACCTATTCAACCAGTTGATTTAAAAGACAACGTTTTACTCATTCAAGTTCCCAGCCAATTTTTCTACGAATACATCGAGGAGCACTATGTTAACTTATTAGCTAAGACCTTAAAACGTGAACTTGGCAAAGAAGCTAGACTAGAGTATCGTATCATGGTCGATAGCGGAAACAACAAGAAAGGTTCAATGGATGTTCCAGCTAGCGGTATGAAAACTTACAATAACAACGAGATGAACTTCCCGTTGGTGATTGACAATCCTGTGAAAAATCCTTTTGTGATTCCTGGGTTGAAGAAAATGCAAATTGACCCTCAATTAAACCATAATTATACCTTTGAGTCCTTTATTGAAGGGGATTGTAATAGAGTAGCGCGCCGTGCTGGTAAAACAGTAGCTGAAAAGCCAGGAGCTAATTCTTTTAATCCTTTGGTTATTTATGGTGGAGTAGGTTTAGGTAAAACACATTTAGCCCAAGCTATTGGAAATGACGTAAAACGCATCCATCCAAACAAAGTGGTTTTGTATGTGAGTTCTGAAAAATTCATTAATCAGTTCCAAGATCATAGCCGCAATAATGCCATTAATGACTTTATTCATTTTTATCAATTAATAGATGTCTTAATTATAGATGATGTTCAGTTTTTTAATAGAGCTGAAAAATCTCAAGATGCCTTTTTTGCCATCTTCAACCATTTACACCAAAGCGGTAAGCAATTAGTTTTAACTTCTGATAAAGCTCCTAAGGACTTAGAAGGTTTGCAAGAGCGTTTACTAAGTCGTTTCCGTTGGGGATTAAGTGCCGATATTCAAGTGCCAGATTACGATACCCGTATTGAAATTTTGGAAAAGAAAATGAAGGCTGATGGTTTAGACATGCCAAAAGAAGTAGTGAAGTATGTGGCCTACAATATTAACACGAATGTGAGAGAATTAGAAGGCGCTTTGATATCCTTATTAGCACAGTCTTCTTTGAATAAAAAAGAAATTGATGTTGAATTAGCGAAGAAGGTATTACGCAACTTTGTGAAAACAAGTAGTAAAGAAATTACTATCGATGCTATACAAAAAATGGTTTGTGAATTCTTCGAAGTGCCTTATGATAAATTGTTGCAAAAAACACGTAAGCGTGAAATTGTACAAGCCCGTCAAATTACCATGTACTTAGCGAAGGCTTTTACAAAGAATTCTTTGAAAACAATTGGAGAGCATTTTGGAGGACGTGATCATACCACGGTTATACATTCTTGCCAAACGGTGAAGGACTTAATGGATACCGATTCTATGTTCAGAGAGAATGTGATGGAACTAACTCAAAAAGTGCAGTTAGCGGCTATGTAAGAAGCCCTTTGACCACTTCAAATTATTAAATAACTATATTCTGGTCCGGAACGAACTTTATTTGAGTTTATTCCGGACTTTTTTTAGGTATTTAAGGCCAAGCTGCTTATTTTTGCAGCCCTCGAAAGGGGTTTTGGAGGAGAGGTGGATGAGTGGCTGAAATCAGTAGTTTGCTAAACTGCCGTACGGGTTAAACTGTACCAAGGGTTCGAATCCCTTCCTCTCCGCTCTCATTTAGTTCTTGGTTCAAATAAAGTAGTAGAATACACCGGAAACAATATTTACTAGGCAACTAGTAATAGGAACGGGAAGTAGCGCAGTCCGGTAGCGTACCTGGTTTGGGACCAGGTGGTCGCAGGTTCGAATCCTGTCTTCCCGACCAAAAAAGAAAACA
>JBAXWU010000078.1:0-7391 GCA_037128235.1 Chitinophagia bacterium
AGTAATTGCTGTTGTAATGAAGTGTTATTTTCCATTTGTATAATTTGTTGTAATGAATTAATGTTAAAATTGTTGGATTAACGTTTGCTGAACTGGAAGCTTCTACGTGCTTTCTTATGTCCGAATTTCTTACGCTCAACGCTACGAGAGTCACGCGTTAATTGTCCGGCTGCTTTCAAAGCAGGACGTAATTCAGGATTTAGTTCTATTAATACGCGCGCAATTCCTAATTTGGCTGCTTCGGCTTGGCCTTTTAAACCACCGCCTTGTGCGTTAATTACGATGTCGTATTTACCAAGTGCTTCCGCTAATTTCAAAGGAGCTTCTACTTGATTTTGTAAATACACTAAAGGAAAATAGTGCTTGTAATCTTTGTCGTTCACGGTAATTTTTCCACTACCCTTACTAACAAAGACGCGCGTTACTGCTTCCTTACGACGACCAACTGCATTTGTTTGCTTTTCCATTTATTTATATTTGGAATTAATTAAAATTTAAATTCTTTAGGTTGTTGTGCAGTATGTGGGTGTTTGTCACCAGCATATACAAACAATTTTTTAACCATCTTACGTCCTAAACGGTTTTTAGGTAACATTCCCTTAACCGCTCTTTCCATAATTACTTCTGGACGACGCTTGATTAAATCTTCAGCAGCTTCTTCTTTCTTACCACCTGGGTAACCAGAATAATTTAAGTATTGTTTATCGTGGAATTTGTTTCCAGTCAACTTTACTTTTTCTGCATTAATGATGATTACATAGTCTCCGCAATCAACGTGCGGTGTGTAATAAGCTTTGTTCTTACCACGTAGAACAGCTGCGATTTTTGAAGCAATACGTCCTACGGTTTGATTAGTACCATCAACAATGTACCAGCCATGTTGAACGGTAGCCGCGTTGGCGTGCTTCGTGGTGAAATGTAGTTTACTCATAATTCTTTGTTTTAATGAGGCTGCGCTATCCCGTCAGCCATAAAATATCCCTGTTTTATAAGGGAGGGCGAAGGTAAGGCGGGATTTTGAGTTTTCCCAAGAATTTACGGATTGTTTTTTCATCGTGTCTTTGTAACTTATTGATAATCAATAATAATTTTGTATTGTAAAATACATGATACTAAATAGCTACTGAAAATCAGGCAGTTATAAATAGATGGCTACTCATTAGACCAAAGTTTTGAGCCTTGATTAGCCGGTTTTTGGCAATTCTAGCCTATTTTTAAGCAGATTCTTAGAAAAGGATGTCACTATATATATGTATCAAAAATTTCAAGCCAGTCAAATTTTTACCGGAACCGAGCTTTTGGAGGACCAGCTGGTTTTAATCACCCAAAAGGATGGGACCATTGAAGCCTTGGTAGGGATTGAAGAGGCGGGGGAAGAGATTCAAAGTTTTGAGGGCATACTTAGTCCAGGACTTATCAATGCTCATTGCCATTTAGAACTATCGCATATGAAAGGCATGATTGCTGCGCATTCTGGTTTACAAGAATTTGTAAAACAAATTGTGGGTTTACGAAAAGTAGAGGATGCAATTATTCAGCAGGCCATTGCTTCTGCAGAAAATGAAATGTATAATAATGGAATTGTAGCAGTGGGAGATATTTGCAATACACTTGATACACTTGCTATAAAACAAAAACACAAACTAGCGTATTATAGTTTTGTGGAATTATATGATTTAGATCCAACACGTGCTGATGATAAAATAAATGCGGGATTAAAAATGCAAGAAGCATTTGAACAAAACTGTGTTCGTGCATCACTAGTGCCACATGCTCCTTATTCGGTGAGTTTTAATTTATGGAAATTACTATCCAATTATTTTGGTGCGCATACCATTACCATGCACAATCAAGAAACAAGTGATGAAAATGAATTTTTTGAAAAGAAATCGGGTTCTTTTTTAGGTATGTACGAAAGAACCAAGGTATCGCTAGATTTTTTTGAAGCCACAGGTCTCAGTAGTTTACAATCGGTGCTGCCTTATTTTAAAAAAGCAGCTAGAAGTATTTTGGTGCATAATAGTTTTACGAGTGCTGCAGACATTAAAGCTGTTCAAAAAGAAATGCCCAATAGTTTTTGGTGTTTATGTCCCAATGCGAACCAGTATATTGAAAAAACAATGCCACCTATTGAATTGTTGCGTACTAATAATGCTGAGATAGTCATAGGTACCGATAGCTATGCAAGTAATTGGTCTTTAAATATTTTAGATGAAATAAAAACTATTCAAAAACATAATCCATCTATTCCACTAGCTGAAATGCTTTGCTGGGCAACACTTAATGGGGCGCGTGCCTTACAAATGGATAAGGTATTGGGTAGTTTTGAAAAAGGAAAAAAACCTGGGGTTGTTTTAATTGAGGGTGTTGATACCAATGGACTTCTTTCAAAAACAAGTTCTACCCAAAGACTTATTTAATAATTATTTCTAGTGACTAATACAAATTACTTACTAATACAAGTTCGGATAGTCTGTAATAATGCCATCTACCTTTAATTGTATTAAAGTATTTATTTCTTCTTTGGTATTCACCGTCCAAGGAATGACTTGAATATTTTTTTGATGACAGTAGTCAATCATTGCTTGGTTTACATATTTATATTCTGGGCTATAAATAGTAGGTTGAAAACCCAGTAATGCAATTTGCTTTTCAGCATTAGCACAGTCTGCACCAAACACTAAATAGGAAGTTTTAATACTAGGATATTTTTCATGTAGTACACGAAGGGGCCTTAGATCAAAACTTTGTAAACTTGTTCTATCCAAAATATTTTTCTTTTCTAAAATATTTACTACTAATTCCACAAACTCATCAGGAGCCGGATGTTCGGTAATATCTTTACCCTCCACCGATTTTATCTCAATATTATAATTCATTTTTCTACCTATAGTCTTTGACTTTGTTTCTACGCTATCTATTAAACTGCTAAGTGTTGGAATTGAAGCTGCTAATTTTTTTTGCCCCGTAAAACCAGGATGCGGTTTTAAACCCACATCATACTTTTCAAGGGCTGCATAATTCATTTGATAAATAATATTTTTATTCAGTTCGCTTACCTTAATAAAACTTCCATCGGGCTTTGTGGTAATTAATGGATTTAAAATAGGATCATGTGAAACCACTACTTGTTTGTCCTTGGTAATGGCTAAGTCCATTTCAAGGGTGGTTACCATTGCATTATCCATTACTGCTAACATTGCAGCTGTCGTATTTTCTGGCATTAAGCCCCTGCCACCACGATGTGCTTGATAATCCATTTTAATTTTTTTAATGGTAGTGGGATGTATGATGGAACAGCTGGTAAATGTTCCAAGCATTAAAATGGTAGTACTGATTAGGTTGAATTTCATAAGCTATAGTAGAATAAAGCTATCTAATTTTCGTAAATTGTGGTGTTAAATGTTCATTATGACTTTACCTATTTTATTTGGCATCATTGCCATTTTAATTATCATGTGGCGTAGACATCGTAACAGTAGAAATAACGATTAAACACCTACCTCAGCACTTCCTGCAATATAGGCAAGGACTTGATCTCACTGAATTTTTTATAGTGCCAACTGAGTGATAATTGAAAGAGTTCCAATATTTTTTTTCTCTGTGTGCCACTTAAAACAATAGTATCTAAGTCATTATAAAATTGAACTTGTAAAAAACTAGAGGCCGTTTCTGCTTCAAGGCCTTCTAAAAAATAAGGATGCGAGGGAACCTTTTCTACAAACTGTCCTTCTCTTACATCTAATACCGAAGTGGTAGCGCTATATTTTCCTTGTAAGCCAAAACCCATATTTTGACTTAAATGAATTAAAAAATAAATAGGTAGGTTACCCACTAAACTAGGACCACCTTTGTCTAATTGTTTAAAAGTATCTTCTATTAAATAAAATAATTCTGGATGGGGTTCGGGTTGCATGGTTTGTTGTAAGATCTCTACAATATAAGTAGCTACTGCATTGCGCAGTACATCGGAATACACATTTTGATACACAAAATCCCAGCTCACCTCCTTTACCATTTGCAATTGCTTCATGGGTGAATGATACACTTCCATTTGTAAAATAGCTGCAGGCTGATAAAACACAGCTTTGTTTGCCCCTTTTTTACTGGTCACTCTCACCCCTTTGACCATGTATTGTTGTACACCAAAAAGTTCGGTATAGGCCGTCATAATAATACTCGTATCGCCATATTTTGTGACGCGTAAAACAATACCCTTGGTGTTATGTAACATAATTATTTATCAGACACTCTTGAACTGTTGCAAAAAGCGTAAGTCGTTCTGAGAGTATAAACGTAAATCGTTTACTTGGTATTTTAATTGCGCAATTCTTTCAACGCCCATACCAAATGCAAAGCCAGTATACTTTTCAGGATCAATATCAAAGTTTTTTAACACATTCGGATGCACCATACCACTTCCTAAAATTTCTACCCATCCTGTATGTTTACAAATATTACAACCTTTACCGCTGCATATTTGACAGCTAATATCCATCTCTGCACTAGGTTCTGTAAAAGGAAAATAACTTGGACGAAACCTTACTTTCACCTCTTTGCCAAACATTTCTTGTACGAAAAAATAAAGTGTTTGTTTTAAATCTGCAAAGCTTACATTTTCATCAATGTATAAACCTTCTACTTGATGGAAAAAACAATGTGCTCTTGCTGAAATAGTTTCATTGCGATACACACGGCCAGGACAAATTACACGAATAGGTGGTTTCTGTGTTTCCATTACACGCGCCTGCACACTAGAAGTATGTGTTCTTAATAACCAAGCCGCATTTTCATCAGTGGCTTCTTGTACATAAAAAGTATCCTGCATATCACGCGCTGGATGATCGGCAGGTAAATTCATCGCACCAAAATTATGCCAATCATCTTCTATCTCTGGTCCTTCTGCAACAGCGAATCCTAATGTTTTAAAAATAGAAACCATTTGATTGCGCACTAAATTTAAAGGATGTCTTGTCCCTACTGTAAATTCATCGCCTGGTAAACTGGTATCAATTTTGGAATCTAATGTAGTAGTATCTCCTAATGCAGTCACTAAGGCTTCTAGTTTTTCTTCCGCTGCTACCTTGAAAGCATTTAGGATTTGTCCGAATTCCTTTTTCTGCTCGTTAGCCACCGATTTCATCTCAGCCATCATATTTTTCACCAAACCTTTGGTTCCCAAGTATTTAATTCGGAAGGCTTCCACCTCGCCACTAGTGGTAGCCACTGTATTTTGGATTTCTTTAGTGATGGTTTCAATTTGTTGTATCAGTGGCTCCATGGTACGAAGATAAAATAAATCCTTACATTTGTTACTCGAGAAGTAATAAATACATGGAATACAATACAGCAAGAAGTTTAATGGGGATGAGAGAGTATGGCCGTCACGTTCATAAGATGGTGGACCATTTAATGACTATTGAAGATCGTGCCAAAAGACTAGAGCAGGCGCAGGTAGTCATTGAACTAATGGGCTTTTTGAACCCTCAACTAAAGAATATCGAAGACTACAAGCATAAATTATGGGATCACCTGTTTTTTATGAGTAATTTCCAATTAGACGTGGACAGCCCTTATCCCATTCCCACTAAGGATACCTATAAGCAGAAGCCCGATCCAATTCCCTATCCAAAGCGTAAAATTAAATATGCTCATTTAGGTAAAAACCTAGAATTGGTCATTGACAAGGCAATGGCGGAACAGGACCAAGAGAAAAAAGCAGGCTTTGCCCATGCTATTGCCCATTACATGAAACTGGCTTATAGTAACTGGCATAAAGAATTAGTACAAGATGATACGATTAGAGGAGAGTTAAACGCCATCACCGGTGGTGAACTTGAATTTAGCAATACCCCTTATATCAAACATCGCAATCAAAATTTTGAAAGAGATGAGTACCGTCCAGCAGCGGGTCGATGGCAGGGCAATCGCAATAATAATAATAGAGGTGGCCGCGGACCAAGCGGACCAGGCGGTAGCGGCGCCGGACGCAACAACAATAACCGCAATTTTAAAAAACGTTTTTAATTAAGTTTTGAAATAGTACAATGAGTTCATTCGAAGTCATAGGAGGAAAAGCACTTAAAGGAAATATTACACCCCAAGGTGCAAAAAACGAAGCATTACAAATTTTATCAGCAGTAGTTTTATCGGCAGAGCCAATTACCATTTCCAATATTCCAGCTATTGTTGATGTCAATTTACTAATAGAGTTATTGGAAGCAATGGGTGTAAGTATTGAAAAATTAAATGTAGGTGAATACCGTTTTCAAGCAGATAAAATAGATCCTAGTTATTTAGCCTCAGATGATTTTAAAACCAAGAGTGGAAGACTGCGCGGTAGCATTATGTTGGCAGGTCCCATTTTAGCTAGATTTAAAAAAGCTTATTTACCTAAACCAGGTGGAGATAAAATTGGAAGAAGAAGATTAGATACGCATATTATTGGATTTGAAAAACTAGGCGCTACCTATGCTTATGATGATAAGCTTGCCTGCTTTACATTAACAGCAGATAAACTAGTAGGTACTTATATGTTATTAGAAGAGCCTTCCGTTACTGGAACGGCCAATATTATAATGGCCGCTGTACTTGCTGAAGGCATTACTAGTATTTACAATGCAGCCTGTGAGCCTTATATACAACAGCTTTGCTTACTATTAAATAATATGGGGGCAAAAATTACAGGTATGGGTAGTAATTTATTATCCATTGAAGGCGTGACTAAATTAGGCACTGCCACGCATAGAATTTTACCTGATATGATTGAGATTGGTTCATTCATTGGGCTTGCTGCCATGACCAAAAGTGAAATCACTATTAAAAATGCAGGAGTGGCACACTTAGGTATTATTCCAGAAAAATTTCGTTTACTAGGAATTGATTTTACTATAAAAGGAGATGATATTTATATCCCGGCTCAAGATATTTATGAGATACAAACTTTTATGGATGGTGGTATCTTAACTATTTATGATAATCCTTGGCCAGGCTTTACCCCCGATTTATTAAGTATTATTTTAGTCACTGCCATTCAAGCAAGAGGTAGTGTACTGATTCATCAAAAAATGTTTGAGAGCCGTTTATTTTTTACAGATAAATTAATTGATATGGGGGCACAAATTATTTTGTGTGATCCACACCGTGCCACCGTCATTGGATTGGCGCGTAAATATCCACTGCGTGGTATAACGATGAGTAGCCCTGATATTCGCGCTGGGCAAGCCTTGCTGATTGCAGCATTAAGTGCAGAAGGAAAAAGCACCATTCAAAATATTGAACAAATAGACAGAGGCTATCAAAATATTGATACCCGATTACAAGCACTAGGAGCTCAAATACAAAGAATCTAAAATAAAGAACCCCGTATTTTTTCAATATCGGGGTTCTTT
>JBAXWU010000079.1:0-7276 GCA_037128235.1 Chitinophagia bacterium
ATGTATTGGGTTTAAGTATTGTCATTTTAAGTTATGGCTGGTTTGTAGATCATTTAGCCATCATGCATGTGCAATCAAGTTTTTTATTGTACTTCATTGCATTTGTATCATTAGATTTTGCAGGATACTGGGTACACCGCTTAGCACATTCTTATAATTTTTTCTGGAACAATCATATAGTGCACCATAGTAGTGAAGAGTATAATTTAGCTTGTGCTTTAAGACAAAGTATTTCAGTTATATTTAGAATTTACGCTTTCTTATTAATACCTGCTGCCATTTTTGGGGTACCTGCTAATGTAATTGCAGTAGTGGCACCACTTCATTTATTTGCGCAGTTCTGGTACCATACAAGACATATTAAAAACATGGGTTGGTTGGAATATATAATTGTAACACCTGCTCACCATAGAGTGCATCATGCTATTAACCCAGAATACTTAGATAAAAACTATGGTCAGATATTTATTATTTGGGATAAATTATTTGGCACTTATGTGCAAGAGCAAGACAGTATACCTGCAGTCTATGGTATTACCCGACCTGTTCAAACCTGGAACCCTATTAAAATTAATTTCATGCATATGTGGTTGTTAATTCAAGATGCATGGCGTACAAAGAACTTGAAAGATAAATTCACCATTTGGTTTCAGCCTCTAGGCTGGCGCCCTGCAGATGTAATTGATAATTACCCAGTAGATAAAATAAAGGATGTATTTCATTTTGAAAAGTATAATACGCCTGCCTCCCCTGCTATGAGATTGTATTTATGGATACAACTATTTTGTATGCTTTTATTAGTAAGTTATTTATTTGGAAATATTGCTAGCATTGGCAATACTAATATTTTTATTTACGGCGCCTTTATATTTGTACAAGTGTATGCACTTACTGAATTGATGGATAGAAATAAAAATGCTTGGATAATGGAAGCGGTAAAAAATATACTTTGCATTTACTGGATAGTAAGTAGCGGCGATTGGTTTGGATCCAATCAATTGTCCACTGCTATTGCACCTGCTGCTATTGTTTATTTTATAGCAAGCGCAGCCGCCGTTTATTATTTATCTACTATTGAAAAAACTGGGAAGATGAAGCAGGCAAGTATAAACGCTAAATTATTTATTCAGGACTAAGTTATTGACTAACTTATAAAATATATAAGACAAGCTTAGAAAAATTCTACTAGTCTTTATATAATAGATTATTTTGTTTCTTTAGATAACCTCATCCTTAGTAAGCGCTCCATTGATATTTCTCCAAATACCTAATGAGTTAGTATTTTGAAGTGCTAATGGCAGTAAATGATTCGACCAGTTTTGAAATGAAATAGGTCTGAGCCATCTTTTAGCTGCATTTACGCCTACTGCTGTAAATCTGCTATCAGTACTAGCCGGATAAGGCCCCCCGTGTACCATACTATCACAAACTTCCACACCCGTAGGCACTCCGTTTAATAATACACGCCCTGCAATAGTTAAAGACATATTTAATAGCTCAGGATAGTTTGCAAAATCTATATCGGTTCCCATTAATGTGGTAGAAATTTGTCCTTGAATACTTTTCCAAACTTCTTTTAACTCCTGCATAGAATTACATTGCACTAGTATGGAATAAGGACCAAATACTTCTTCTGCTAAATCGGGATTACTTAAAAAAGTATGGGCATCCACAGTCGTTAAAACCGGATACCCATTATTAGAAATAGGTGTATTCTTAGTTAAGCATTCAATTCCTTTTTGAGCTAATGCATGTGCAGTATTTTTTAAATAAGCTGCCTCTATACCTGCATGTAACATAGCAGAGGGTGCTATAGAATTCATTTCAGTAGCCAAAGTATTTGCAAAACTATTTAGTGCATCAGATTTAATACCAATTAATATACCCGGGTTGGTACAAAACTGTCCCATACCTAAAGTAATAGAGCCTGCATAGTTTTTTGCAATAGCTTCGGCATTTTTTTCAAGTGCATCTTGCAATAATAGTACCGGGTTCACAGAACCCATTTCAGCAAAAACAGGAATAGGGTTTTTTCTACTGCTTGCATAATCTAATAAAGCGCGGCCTCCAGTTCTTGAACCTGTAAAACCAACTGCATATATATTATCATCTTGTACTAAGGCTTTACCTGTTTCAAAACTAGTATCGGTTACATGCTGAAAAACATTTTCAGGCATTTTAGTAGCTATTGCTGCTTGCAAAATGGCTTCTGCCACCATATTTGATGTAGCTAAATGTGCAGGATGTGCTTTTACAATTACTGGGCAACCCACTGCTAGTGCACTGGCGGTGTCTCCACCTGCAGTTGAATAAGCGAAAGGAAAATTACTGGCACCAAAAACCACCACAGGTCCTATAGGGTGCATCATTTTACGAATATCTGGCTTAGGCGGTGTTTTAGTAGAAATAGCTGTATCAATACTTGCTTCTACATAATTACCTTCTTTTAACATAGTGGCAAACATGCGTAATTGAAAACAAGTACGTCCTCTTTCACCTGTTAAACGAGGTAGGGGTAAATTCGTTTCTTTATTGGCTTGCTCTAATAAGCTATCTCCCAAGGCTTCTATATTAGTAGCAATGGTTTCTAAAAAATGAGCTCTTTGTAAGGGGGTTGTAAAAGCATACTGCTCGAATGCGGTGGCTGCTTTTTTAGTAATTTCAGAAATAATACTCATTAGACTGTTTGTATAATTTATAAACTATGAAACTCAGGAAGTGTAGGTCGGTTTTTTAAACCTATATCAATAATGGATTCAATTCTTTTTCTTTCCTCCCCTTCCAGTATTAATCTTGGCTTTCTGACTGTTTCAGAACCTATACCTGCCTTGGCTTCAGCGAATTTGATGTATTGAACTAGCTTAGGATGAATATCTAATTCTAATAAAGGCATAAACCATCTGTATATTTCGGTGGCTTCTGCAATCTTACCCGCTTTGGCTAATTTATATACCGCCACTGTTTCAGCTGGGAAGGCGCAAACTAGTCCTGCCACCCAACCATCAGCGCCTACTAATAATTCTTCTAATGCTAGTGTATCAACTCCACATAAAATACTAAATCTGTCTCCAAATTTATTACGCATTCTAGTGACATTGGTAACATCGCGTGTCGATTCTTTAACAGCTTGTATATTGGGCACAGTTGCTAATTCCGAAAACATATCAATGGTTACTTCTATTTTATAATCTACAGGGTTATTGTAAATCATAATAGGAAGTTTTGTACTTGCGGCTATATCTTTAAAATATTGTACTGTTTCACGGTGATCCGATTTGTAACGCATAGGTGGAAGTAGCATTAAACCCTTGGCTCCCCAGTTCTCTGCATCCTTGGCGCATTGAATAGCCACTGATGTGCTTCCTTCTGCTATATTAATAACCACCGGAATTTTTCCGTTAACTATTTTAACGGTTTCTTTTACAAGAATTTCTTTTTCTGCATTGGTAAGTACACTCGACTCTCCCAAAGTGCCTCCTAAAATAATACCATTCACGCCAGCTGCTATTTGTGCTTCAATGTTTTTAGTAAATAAAACTAAATCCAATGTGTCGTTACTAGTGAACTTGGTGGTTACTGCGGGGAATACCCCTTTCCAATCTATGGCCATAACTTAAATTTTAGTGATGAATACGTATTCAATTTAAGAAATATTATCTATATATGTATCAAAAGTAAAAGCGAATTAATAGCTGTCAATAGTATTAGTATGCGATTCAAATAAATTAATCTACTAAATTAATCAATTAATTCCCCCTCTAAATCGTAATCATAGGCCTTGGTTATTTTAACCATCACAAAGTCGCCTGGCTTTAAGCGCTTAGTAGTGTTAATAACCACTTCGTTATCTACTTCTACACTATCAAATTCAGTGCGGCCTAAATACCTGCCTGCTTCTTTTTTATCTACTAGTACCTTTAAGACCAAACCTTCTTTTGCCTGGTTTCTAGCTAAACTAATTTCTTGTTGTACTTCCATAATTTCCTCTGCGCGTCTTTGCTTTTCAGCTGCAGGTACATCGTCTACTAAATCATGCGCGGAAGTATTTTCTTCATGGCTATAAGTGAATATACCCACTCTGTCAAACTGATGCTCTATTAAAAATCCTTTTAGTTCTTCAATATCTTCTAAAGTCTCTCCAGGAAATCCTGCAATTAAAGTAGTACGAATAGCAATGCCCGGAACACGCTTGCGAATTTCTTGAATGAGTTCCCCCATTTCCTCACGTGTAATATTTCGCTTCATAGCAGCTAACATATTATTACTTGCATGTTGTAAAGGGATGTCAATGTACTTGCAAATATTAGTTCGCTCTCTCATCACATCTAATACTTCTAATGGAAACTTACTTGGATAAGCATAATGTAAACGTATCCACTCCAAGCCTTTTACGTCGGCAAGTGCATTTAATAAATCGGGAAGCGCTCTTTTTTTATAAATATCTAATCCGTAATAAGTTAATTCTTGCGCAATGAGCATAACTTCCTTCACCCCTTTTTTCACTAGGCCTTCTGCCTCAGCCACTAATTGCTCAATGGTTTTACTTACATGCTGGCCGCGCATTAATGGAATGGCGCAGAAAGAGCAGGTTCTATTACAACCCTCACTAATTTTTAAATAAGCGTAATGAGAAGGCGTACTTAATAAACGCTCACCTAATAATTCTGCTTTATAATTGGCATTTAATTGATTCAACATTAAAGGCAGTTCCATGGTTCCAAACCAGGCGTCTACTTCAGGAATTTCCAAGGCCAGGTCGGTTCTATATCTTTCACTCAAACATCCTGTCACATATACTTTGTCTAGTTTTCCTTTTTTCTTTAAAGCTACCTGATCCAAAATGGTATTCACACTTTCTTCCTTGGCTTTATCGATAAAACCGCAGGTATTTACTACGACTATATTATGGTCTAATTTTTTGTTCTCATGTACCACATCAATTTCATTGGCTAATAATTGTCCGCTCAGCATTTCACTGTCCACTAAGTTCTTGCTACAACCTAATGTGATAATGTTTACTTTATTTTGTTTGAGCGTTTTAGACTTCATGATTATTTGTTAAAGTAATTATTAGTATACTTATTTATTAGAGATATTATGCGTGTAATTTATTTATTTATTGACTTCGTTGGTGAAATGAAATGTAATATCGGGGTTATTGGTTATTTCTGTATTCAAGAACCATTCACTCTGTGCTAAATACACCGGCGACTCATCCTTATCCATGGCTGCATTTTGTTGCTTGAATCTTAAAAAGTCGTGAAGTTTATTCTGGTCCTTTGAAGTTAACCAACAAGCTTTATAAAAAGGCAGGGTTCTAAATTCACAGGCTGCTCCATATTCTTGTAATAAACGGTATTGAATGACTTCAAATTGTAAATCGCCCACACAACCAATAATTTTTTTATTCCCTCCAAACTGCGTAAACAATTGCGCAACTCCTTCATCAGTTAATTGGGTAATGCCTTTTTCAAGTTGCTTGGTTTTTAAAGGGTCTTTATTCACTAGTTCTTTAAATATCTCTGGTGAGAAAGTAGGTATACCTGTGAAATAAAACTTTTCTCCTTCCGTAAGTGTGTCTCCTATTTTAAAATTACCTGTATCAAATAAACCCACTACATCGCCTGCATAAGCATCTTCAATAACATCCTTGCTGCGTGCTAAGAAGCTATAAGGGTTACTAAAACGAACTTCTTTGTCTAGCCTAACATGTTTATAATAGGTATTACGCTCAAACTTTCCGCTACATACACGCATAAAGGCAATACGGTCGCGGTGTTTAGGGTCCAAGTTGGCATGTATTTTAAAAATAAAGCCACTGAATTTATCTTCACCCACTGCTAAAGTTCTTACACTAGTTTCTCTATCTCTAGGGACCGGTGCTATTTGAATAAATGTATCTAGCATTTCTTTGACACCAAAATTATTCACAGCCGATCCAAAAAACACAGGGGCAATCTTACCCGCTAAATAATCGGCAGGGTTTAAGGCTCCGTATACGCCATCTATTAATTCTACGTCCTCTCTTAATACAGCAGCGTCTTTCTCTCCTATTTTTTCTTCTAGTACAGTACTTGCTAAATCTTCAATAGCCACTGTATCTTCTTCTGTAGCCTTCGTACTTGCAGCAAATAATCTTAAATTTTTATTGTGCAAATTATACACCCCTTTAAATTCCTTACCACTATTAATAGGCCAGGTCATGGGGTGTAAAGAAATTTTTAATTCGTTTTCTAATTCTTCTAATAAATCAAACCTATTTTTTCCATCACGATCCATTTTATTAATAAAAACAATAACGGGTGTGTCACGCATGCTACAAACTTCCATGAGTCTTCTTGTTTGCGCCTCTACTCCATTCACAGAATCAATTACTAGTATAACACTATCTACTGCAGTTAGGGTTCTATAGGTATCTTCCGCAAAATCCTTGTGGCCTGGTGTGTCTAATAAATTAATTAAAATGTTATTGTATTCAAAAGACATTACCGATGTTGCCACCGAGATACCTCTTTGACGCTCAATTTCCATAAAGTCACTGGTAGCGTGTTTTTTTATCTTATTACTTTTTACCGCACCTGCTGTTTGAATAGCACCCCCAAACAACAATAACTTTTCAGTTAAAGTAGTTTTACCAGCATCTGGGTGAGAGATAATAGCAAATGTTTTTCTTCTGTTAATTTCTTTTTCGTACTTCATTATCGTTAAAAATGGCTCGCACTCAAATAATTTGAATCACGAGCCATTCGTCTATTTTATTTACACTAGTTAGATATCGATTGCTTCACCATAAGCAGCTGCTACTGCTTCTTTTAATCCCTCACTCATGGTTGGGTGCGGATGAATAGCATTTAATAATTCATGAGAAGTAGTTTCTAATTTACGCGCTACTACTGCTTCGGCAATCATTTCTGTTACATTCATTCCTATCATATGACAACCTAAGAACTCGCCATATTTTGCATCAAAAATAACTTTTACAAAACCTTCAGTGGCCCCCGCGGCACTTGCCTTACCACTTGCCATAAATGGAAACTTACCCACTTTTACCTCATAGCCCGCTTCTTTAGCTGCTTTTTCAGTGTAACCCACGCTCGCAATTTCGGGAATGCAATAAGTACATCCTGGAATATTGTTGTAATCAATTCCTTCAGGTAAATGAGCATGCTTTTTTTCTTGGTAAGCAATGTGTTCAGCTGCATTAATTCCTTCCTTTGCAGCCACATGCGCTAATGCTTGACCAGGAGAACAATCTCCAATGGCATAAATACTTGCT
>JBAXWU010000008.1:0-27750 GCA_037128235.1 Chitinophagia bacterium
CTTGCCTTTGTAGACCCTACATTGTAAATTACAGAACGGGCCAGTCCGTCGTATTTTACTACTTTAAGTAAGCCCCCTTCTTTATCATAATAATGAGATTCAATAGAGTACTGCTCATCATACGCATAGAGTACATAGGTCGTTTTGGTAGAATCTATTAGCTGTCCTATTTTTTCTTTATTTTTTAGATAGCCAGGTGTAGTAGTACAAGCTGCTATAAAAAATAGCAAGCCCATTAAAAAAGAAAAATATAAAATAGATCGGCGCATATTTAAGCCGTCGCTGCTTTTTTATTTTTCATGTATACATTTAATCCAATAAAGGCAACAATTAAAACAAGAGGAATCAATAAAGTGGCGTTGATCACTTCTGGTCCCGCTAATTTTTTAGCTTCATTGGTAACGGCTGCTAAATCTGCTGCTGCAGTACCTACAGGAATTTTAGCATTCACCAACTTGTCATAAAAGTCACTCATAAATATCATATAAACAGATACGGCAAACATACCCGCACCGCCCATAAGATTCAGCCCTACAGCGCCGGTTTTAGGTAAATTTTCAGCAACAAAGCCTAACATGGTTGGCCAGAAATAACATACGCCAATGCCGAAAATAATAGCGCCTGCAAATAACATATTGCCAGTAGTGTGGCCTAATAAGTATAAACCTGCTGCTGCTAAAATAGCCGAAATTAATAATACACCTGAAGGTGAAAATTTATGTACCACTGGACCTGCAAAAGCACGACCAATAACCATGATACCTGTTTCAATGGTTAATAATAATATCGCATTATCACTTACGTTTTTAAGTAGTACATCTATCCATTGTCCAGTAAATAATTCTGTAATGGCTGTTCCAAACATACAGATAATCATAAAAATAAAAAGAGGATTCAATAAGCTCTTATACATATCTGACGCAGAAACCCCACTTGATACGCGCTCTGTTTCTGGGAATTCTAATTTTGAAAAGAAATAACCATATAAAATAGTTGGAATTAACATCATACCCACTTGTAAACACGTACCTAAGCCTATTTTATTAAATAAGAATACAATTAAAGTACCAATCACAATACCTCCAGGAAACCACAAATGAAAGTGATTCAATTTAGTAGTTTTATTATTAGGGTATAAAGCCGTTACTAAAGGATTACAAGAAGCTTCTACTGTACCATTGGCAATACCAATTAATAAAGTAGAGAAAAATAAACTCCAATAGCCTGTAGCATAAATAGTTAGCACAATACCTGCTAGATGAAATATAAAGGCTAGCACTAATAAGCGCTTCATACCAATAATATCAACAATGGTTCCGCCTACAAGCATCGCTAGTGGAAAACCCCAGAAGGCTGTAGCTGCAATGGTGCCCAATTGCGCATTCGTTAAATGAAAATCAATGCCTTGTTGGCTAAGTACGCCTGCTCTAATTCCAAAGGAAAGAGAAGTGACTAATAAAGCAAGACAGCTGGCAACAAATAGCCTGTTGGTTTGAATGTTTTTTGACATAATCGTTAGTTTTTAGGTTTGGTCTTAAAAAAGCGAACTTGAATATAAAAAATTTTATCGAAAAAACATTAAATTACAAAGAACTTGTACAAAATATAAACCCTTTTCACTTAAAATTAAAACCATGAAACAATTCCTATCCATCTGTTTGATTAGTTTTTTATTTGCTTGTACAACGAATAGCAAATATGACACCATTATAAAAAACGGTTTAGTCTATGATGGAAATGGAGGGGCTCCTTATAAAGCCGACCTTGCTATTAAAAATGATACCATTGCTTTTATTGGCGATTTATCTAAAGAGTCTGCAGACAAAGTAATTGATGCAAAAGGGATGGCCATTACACCAGGCTTTATTAATATGTTAAGTTGGGCACCTACCTCTCTTATTATAGATGGTAATTCTCAAGGGGATATTAGACAAGGGGTAACCTTAGAAGTTTTTGGAGAAGGGGGAAGTATGGGCCCCTTAAATGCAAAGATGAAAAAGTCCATGGAAGAGGATCAAACAGGACCTAATAAATTAGCTATTCCTTGGAATACTTTAGGAGAGTATATGCATTACATGGAAAAAAAGGGCATTAGTTGCAATATTGCTTCTTATGTAGGTGCCACTACTATTAGAGAAAATATTATTGGGGAAGACAACCGCGCACCAACGCCTGCTGAATTAGAAAGTATGAAGGGCTTGGTAAAACAAGCCATGGAAGAAGGCGCACTAGGAGTAGGTACCTCTTTAATTTATCCACCTGCATTTTTTGCAAAGACAGATGAACTCATTGAATTATCTAAAGCCGCTGCACCTTATGGAGGTGGTTATATTTCACATATGCGTAGTGAAGGCAATAATTTTATTCAAGCAGTCAATGAATTAATTACTATTGCTAAAGAGGCAAAAGTGCATGGAGAAATTTATCATTTAAAAGCAGGGGGTGTAAACAATTGGCCTAAAATGGATTCAGTGATAAAATTAGTAGAAGCTGCAAGGGCTGCTGGTATTGATGTTGCAGCCAATATGTACACCTATCCTGCAGGGGCAACGGGTATGACAGCAGCTATGCCTCCTTCATTACAAGATGGTGGTTTTGGAAAATTATGGTTGCGTTTACAAGATCCAAAAATAAGAGCAGAGATGATAAAAGCCATGAAAACCGATGCAAAAGATTGGGAAAATTTATACTATGGAACAGGGGGCGCTAGCAAAGTTTTATTACTAGGATTTAGAAGAGACTCTTTAATTAAATATTCTGGTAAAACTTTAGCAGAAGTTGCTAAAATAAGAAATACGACACCTGAAGATTGTGCTATTGATTTAATTATTCAAGATAGTAGTCGTGTAGAAGTAGCTTATTTTTTAATGAGTGAAGAAAATATAAAAAAACAAATTGTACTTCCTTGGGTAAGTTTTGGATCTGATGCTGAGTCTGCTTCAACCGATCCTGTATTTATGAAACAAAGTACACATCCTCGTGCCTATGGAAATTTTGCGCGCGTGATTGGACATTATGTAAATGAAGAAAAAGTAATGACAGTAGAAAAAGCGATTAACAAACTTTCTAAAGTAGCAGCTACTAGTTTACATATTCAAAAGCGTGGAGAATTAAAAGTGGGCAACTATGCCGACATATTAGTTTTCGATCCTAGTAAAATAAAGGACCATGCTACATTTGAAAAACCAAGACAATATGCAACAGGCATGTCTCATGTTTGGGTAAATGGTGTGCAAGTTTTAAAAGAAGGCGAACATACCAATGCTAAACCTGGAAGATTTGTAAAAGGACCTGGCGCAAAGCTGTAGATTAGTTTTTAGCTAATGAAACCCCATTCATTTCTACAGCTGAAACTTTTCCTTGCTCGTTTAATCTAAAATTAAGCCCTGTTTTGCCTTGCCATTTTTTATGCCAGACCAATTGAAAAGTATCATAATTCCAATGTGATACGACTCCTTTGCCTAATTTAATATTTTCACCCACTAATGTTTCATTTTCGAGGGTAATGATAATACTTCCAAATAAAGGGTCGGTATAAGTGCCCACATAGGCTTGCAAAGGCAATGAGGGCTTGGTGTTCAGCACTCTTGTTGCCTCTTCGGCTGCATTAGCTGCTGCTGCTTTAGCTCTAATATTGCCATACAAACTTAGGAAGTCGGCGCTCCAGTCGGTATTGCCTCCTAAGGCATACTGGTCAAAGGCTTTAAACATTAAAGCATGTCTTGCTTCTGCATGATCTAAGTTCGCAAAAATATAAACCCCTGTTTTTTCTTCAGGCATTTGTCCATGAATCGCAATTTCTCCAGACAAGCTTCCTGTATGAAAATTTAATTTTCTGCCTTTATAATCTTGTTGAAACCAACCCAATGCATAAGTGGTGAAGTTTGGTTTAGTTAATTGTTTTGTAGGATAAAACTCCGATTCAGTTACAAAAGTTTGAGGCTTTAATAAAGTCACCCAGGTATTGGGAGAGACTAATCGGCCTCCTTCATATTTACTAGAATCTAACATACACTGCATCCATAATGCAATCTCATCAATGTTAGAATACACAGAGCCTGCCGCTGCAATTCTATCAGCAGAGTCTCTTTCTATCACTTGTATTTTCCCCTCCACTCTATCATGCGGTTTAGAAATATTAGCATTCGTTACTAAGGCTAATTTAGCACGTGTTTGCATCATGCCTAAGGGTTGGAAAATATTTTTAGTGACAAAGTTTTCCCATGGCATACCGCTTACCTTCTCAATTACTTTTCCTGCAATACCATAAAATATATTTTGATAAATAAAACCTGCTCTAAAAGAATAAGAGGGTTTAACCAATTGCATGCGCTCCATAATTTCATCACTAGAAAGTATATTCATGGCCCATAAATAATCGGTATTACCCACACCTGAATTATGTAAAAATAAATCACGCACGCGCATTTGTGTACTTACATAGGGGTCATATAATCTAAAACTAGGAAGATATTTTATGACAGGATCGTCCCAGTTCACTTTGCCCTGGTCTACTAAAATACCCATGGCCGTTGCAGTCATGGCCTTGGTAGTAGAAGCACATGCAAATAAAGTTTGGTTATTCACTTTATTGCCTGTTCCAAGTTCAGTGGTTCCATATGAATTCTTAAAAACGACTTTATTATTTTTAACCACTACAATGGCTAGTCCTGGAATTTCCCATTCCTTAATTGATTTTTGTACATAGGCATCAAAGGCAGCAGCGGTATCGCTAGCTGTTTTCAAGCTCTTTGTTTTTTGAGCCTTTAAGCCTTGGGTTAAAAGCATCAAACAAAGCAGATATGTAATTAATTTTTTCATAAGACAAGTATTTGAGTAATTAAAATATAGGTTTTAATAGAATAAATTATAAGTATAGTATTTGCTATGTATTTATAGTGTATTGGCAGCTCTTTAAAATTACTAATTTTTAAGCTTCTGGCCATTTTAATATCTATAATATAAAGGGGATGTAGTAAATTTATAGTACAACCAAAAGCTATGAAAAAGACTATTTTACTTTCTTTATGTTTATGCTCCTTATTAACGCTAAAAGCGCAGCAGGCCGACTACATTATTAGAAACGGTAAACTTATCGACGGTTCAGGGAATAACTGGCAGTATAAAGATGTGGCCATTCAAAATAATAAAATTGTAGCCATTGGAAATTTAAAAAATTGGAAGGCTACTAAAGAAATAGATGCCAAGGGTTTAGTGGTAGCCCCCGGGTTTATTGATGTGCATGCACATATTGAAGGAGGTGAGACAAGAAACCCCTTAGCCACTAACTTTATTTATGATGGAGTCACCACTGTCATTACTGGAAACTGCGGAGGTTCTGCAGAAAATTTAAAAACTTATTTTAATGCCATTGACTCAATAGGGACTTCTATTAATGTAGCTTCTCTTATTGGCCATAATACTATTAGAAAGCAAGCCATGGGTACTGCCAATAGAAACGCTACTACAGCTGAAATGCAAACCATGGAAAATTTAGCTGCTCAGGCCATGCAAGATGGAGCCGTGGGTATGTCTACTGGACTTATTTATATACCAGGTACTTACGCACCTACAGAAGAAATTGTTTCTCTGGCAAAAGTAATTAGTGCAAATGGCGGGGTATATTCTTCTCATATAAGATATGAAGAAGACAGAGTAGCAGATGCCATCAATGAAGCCATACAAGTTGGACGCGATGCGCATATACCTGTAGAAATTTCGCACTTTAAAGTAAGCGGTCAAAATAATTGGGGAAGAAGTAAAGAAACCATTCCTCTTGTAATGAATGCAAGAAAAGAAGGCATAGATGTTACCATTGATCAATACCCTTACACGGCAAGTAGTACACAGTTAAGTGTTTTGCTACCAGACTGGGTATTATCCGATGGACAAGATTCTATCATGGCCCGATTAAAAAATCCGGAAATTAGAGAAAGAGTGGCCACACATAGTATAGGCATTATTAAAAAAAGAGGTTTGAAACATTTTAGTTATGCAGTCGTGGCCAGTTATAAAGCCGATACCAGTTTCAATGGAAAAAGTATTGAAGAAATAAATTTATTATTAGGCAATAAACATAATCAAAAAGCAGAAGCTGAAACCATTATTCAAATGACAGAAAAAGGAGGCGCACAAATGGTTTACCATGGTATGGGTGAAAATGATGTGGTGGCTATTATGAAATATCCTTTTAACATGATTGCAAGTGATGCGGGCATTGCAGTAATGGGTGCTGGCAAACCTCATCCTAGAGCCTATGGAACCAATGCAAGAGTCTTAGGAAAATATGTGAGAGAGATGGGCGTTATTACCTTGGAAGATGCTATAAGAAGAATGACTTCTTTACCTGCAGAAAAATTTAATATAAAAAATAGAGGCTTGATTAAAGAAGACTATATAGCAGACATTGTTATTTTTGATGAAAATGAAGTAACTGATATGGCGAATTATACAGAACCGCATCAGTATGCAAAAGGGTTTAAATACATTTGGGTGAATGGTGCATTAACTATTAATGAAGGCCAGCACAATGGTACTAGAAAGGGAATGGCTATTCGAAATAAAAATTAACTTATTTAGAAATATAAATTTTGCATATGAAAATAACTTTAAATATAGTACGCAGTTTTAGTATAATAGTATGCTCTATAATACTAAACAATAATCTTCAAGCGCAAACTTTAACTATTGATATAAGTAACCCAGGACAGGGGCCAAGCAGCGGTATGGTCAGAGTTACTAATAGTTCTGCTATTGGTGATAAAAAAGCCACAGGCTTAACTTACGAAGATGTAGAGGGGACTCCTTTTTGGGACGAGCATTGGAACAGTGCTTTATTGTATTTTAAATCTGGGGCTATTTATAAACTACCTAAGGCGAAATTAAATTTATACACCACTGAACTGCATTATGAAAATGAAAAAGACGGTGAGTTAGTAGCCGAAACTAGTTTGATTGATAAAATTGTTTTTTTAAATAGCAAGGATGCTACTAAAGTTTTGGCGGTTTTTGCAGTACTACCCGATTATATTGATAATAAACCTGCCGGGTTTTACCGCGTGTTTAATAATGGAGTTTATCAATTAATTCTATTACAAAAGAATTTAGTAAAAGTAAGCCCCTTTGATCCTTTAACGGGTAAAAATACAACTAGCTTTTTTACAAAATCATATTATGGAATTTATACCAATGGAAAAACAATGCCATTGAAAGCATTAGATAGAAATAGTATTTTATCGGTTATTCCTTTTAATGCAAGTGTGGAACCTTGGATAAAAAATACAAAAAATAAATTAAAGTCTGAGGAAGATATAATTGCGCTACTTACTTATTATAATAGTTTAGATGCTGGAAAATAATTTAATTTTTTATAGTAGCTATATTTTAAATATATATTCTAATTCAAATTTATTGCTGTTACCCTTGAATTAATTTAGCAATGCTAAAGGCAGCAGCGGCTGCTATAGCACCGGTCATCATTACCTTTACACCACCCCACCAAGGATTCACACCCGTAATTTTGCTTTTAAAAAATCCAAAAATATACAAGCAAACTAGTGTGATGACTGCCGAAATTTTTAATCCCTCAATGGCATCTGTTACAAAAAAATAAGGGGTTAAAGGAACAAGGCCGCCTACTATATAACTAGTACCAATATTAAAAGCACTTTTTCTAGCTCTTTTAGGGTCGGGCTCTTCCAAGCCTAATTCATGTTTCATCATAAATTCTACCCAACGCTTTTCATCTTTTATAATTTCTTGGGTAGCTTCATCTGCTGTGCTAGCACTCAATCCCCATTCTAAAAAAACTTTACGAACTTCTTCTATCTCTACCTCTCTTTTATGTTTTAATTCCCAATATTCATTTTTTAGTTCACTGGCATAATGGTCTTGTTCTGTTTTACCTGCTAAAAAACCGCCCAATCCCATGGCAATAGAGCCAGCTGCGATTTCTGCTATACCTGCAATCCAAATTAGGTTTACATTTCCTTGGACCGCGCCGCTCAAGCCAGCTGCCAATGCAAAGGGAACGGTAAGCCCATCGCTCATTCCAATAACAATGTCGGTAAGCATATCACTGCTTTTTAAATGTTCTTCTAGGTGTAAATGGGTCTCATTCATAAAAGCAATTTTAATCTAATTGGATTGTCCAAATTTAAGCAAAAAAGAATAAATTTAGTGAAGGAATGCTAAGTATAAATAGAGAACTGACTATTATCATTTTTTTATTTTTCCTAGACATAAATTAACAATAAAATTATTTTTTACTTTAATAACAAAAAATGAAAACACCGGAAAAAAATAGCCGTCGTCGATTTTTAAAAAACTCAGCTGCTGTAGTAGCAGGTTTTTCAATTGTTCCAAGACAAGTGCTAGGTAGAGGATTTTTAGCTCCTAGTGATCAACTAACCAAAGGTATCATCGGAGTAGGGGGTATGGGTAGAGGTCATATTCCTTATGCAGGCACTCGAGTAGTAGCCATTTGTGATGTAGATAAAAAACATTTACAATCTGCAGCAGCACTTGTAGGAGGAAATATAAAAACTTTTCATGACCATAGAGAATTAATTGCACTACCTGAAGTAGATATAGTGCATATTGCCACCCCTCCTCATTGGCATGGTATTATGGCCATAGAAGCTGCCAAAGCGGGTAAAGATATCTGGTGCGAAAAACCAATGACAAGAACTATTGGCGAAGGAAAACGAGTGGTAGAAGCCGTTCAGCAGTATAAGCGTATGTTTCGTTTAAATACTTGGTTCCGTTTTGAAGATAATTTTTATGGTATGAATACCACAGTGAAGCCCATTAAAAAATTAGTAGAATCGGGTTTATTAGGTTGGCCATTAACAGTAACCGTTAGTAAAACCACGGGCTTTGATTGGAAATTTTATTGGGTAGGCAAAACAAAATTAGAAGCACAACCTGTACCTGAAGAATTAGATTATGAAAGATGGTTGGGCCCTGCACCCTTTAAACCTTATAATGAACATAGAGTACACCAAACATTTAGAGGCTATTGGGATTATGATGGAGGTGGCCTAGGCGATATGGGACAACATTATATCGATCCTATTCAATATTTTTTAGGCAAAGATGAAACCAGTCCTATTTCTGTTGAAGTAGATGCAGAACAACAACATCCGGATGCTTGCGGTACCTTTAGAAAATTAACTTTCACCTATGAAGATGGTTGTAAGATTATTTTAGATGGAGAGGCCAAAGACCCAGGTGCAGCCTATATTGAAGGGCCTAAGGGAAAACTTTTTGCTGGCTTCAAATCGGATATTCCGAATTTAACAGAGAAATTAGCCATGATGCCAGACCCTGCTCCTCAGGTAACTAATTTTTTAGAATCGGTAAGAGAGAGAACCCCTTTTGCGCTCAATGAATCCAATGGATTTAGATCTTGTACTATTATTAATATGGGAAAGATGGCATTGCAATTAGGAAGAAACCTAAAATTTAATCCTGAGACACAAGAATTTATTAATGACGAAGAGGCGAACAGATTAATTAACCCGGCCATGCGTTCTCCTTGGAACATTTAATAACTCAAAAAAATACTTATAATGAAAAATAAAATTTCTTATTTACTACTCTTCTTGTTATTTGCCACAGAAGTTATTGCACAAGTAGGATCTGTAAAAAATACCATTAATAGTTTCCCTTATCAACGCCCTTCTGAAACTGAAGCTGCTATTACTTCAATGCACACTTGGGGGAATGGCCAATGGAAAGAATTGGTACATTTATTAGATAACGATTCTTTAAAACTAAAGCCTACTTATGCTTTAAATGCTTATGTGAATGATGCTAGTTTAAATGCATCTCTAAAGCATCAAGTTGCAGAAAATTTAGCAGCCGTTTATGGTTCTGCTAAAACTTTTTATGCCCGTGAATTTATTATTAAACAATTAGCCTTATTAGGTGACGATGCTGCCGTAAAATTACTAAGTAGTTTATTAAAAAATGAAACCTTTTCAGGCAATGCAGCAAGGGCTTTGGCAAGTATTCATACTGCAGCTTCTAAGCAAGCATTAACGAAAGCGCTAAAATCAGCTACGACTGAAAATACAAAAAATATTCAGGCTGCTTTAGACAATGTAAATTTTGTTTTACCTGTCATTAAATTAGCTAGCACTGAAAAACAAGTGGCTAAAACTTTTAGGGATACGCATGCACAACAGCTCTTATTACTTCAAGACAGGATGGAAAAAGCTACTACGCGATTGGATAAAAGAAATGTACTGCATGAGGCATCGCTCATTCCAGGTTTTGCAAGTTTTATGTTAGTGAGTAAATCATTAAGTGATGAAACGATTAATAAAGATGCTGCTTTAATGCTAGCACGCTTAGCCTTGGCTGATAAAAATATTAGAGGGCCAGAAGTTAGGGCTAGCTTGGAAAAAGCAATGGGTCTTATTCATGGTGTAGATAGCGCTGTAATAGTATCTAAGCTAAAGCAACATTTAATAAACTTACCTTATGATAATGGATTTGTAAACTTATTCAATGGCAAAGATTTAGCAGGATGGAAAGGCTTAGTAATGAACCCTATTGCTAGAGCGAAGATGAGCGACTCTGCTTTAAAAGCAGCAGAACAAAAAGCCAATGAGAAAATGAAAAATGATTGGATCGCCAAGGATGGCCTTTTAGTATTTACAGGACATGGTGATAACCTAGCTACAGAAAAAAAATATGGCGATTTTGAAATGTATGTAGATTGGAAAATTACGGAGAAAGGAGATGCAGGTATTTATTTAAGAGGTAGTCCACAAGTTCAAATTTGGGATACAAGCAGAAGAGAAGTGGGCGCCCAAGTGGGTTCTGGTGGTTTATACAACAATATAAAAAATCAGAGCAAACCCTTGGTAGTAGCCGATAATAAAATTGGGGACTGGAATAATTTTCATATTATCATGAAGGGGGCGCAGGTAAGCGTTTATTTGAATGGCGTACTCGTGACCGATGATGTAACCTTAGAAAATTTTTGGGATCGTAAATCACCTATTTTTCCTAAGGAGCAAATTGAATTACAGGCCCATGGTACTTATGTTGCTTACAGAAATATTTATTTAAGAGAAATTCCTTCTGATGAAAAACTAAGTTTAACAGAAGAAGAAAAAACCCAAGGCTTTGTTTCTTTATTTGATGGTACTAATTTAGACAGCTGGACTGGCAATACTTCAGGCTATTTAATTGAAGAAGGCGCATTAGTAGTACATCCCGATATAGGAAATGGAGGTAATTTATATACCAAAGAGGAATATGATAATTTTGTATACCGCTTCGAATTTCAATTGACACCGGGTGCTAACAATGGTATTGGTGTACACGCACCTTTAGAAGGAGATGCAGCCTATGTAGGCATTGAGATTCAAGTATTAGATAGTGAGAACCCTATATATTATCCAAACTTACAGCCTTACCAAGCCCATGGATCTGTATATGGAGTGATACCTGCTAAAAGGGGATTTTTAAAACCAACAGGTGAGTGGAACCAAGAAGAAATTATGGTGGAGGGGACCAAGGTAAAAGTGACATTAAACGGAACCGTAATTATTGATGGAGATTATGCAGAAGCCTCTAAAAACGGAACCATCGATCACAGGGAGCATCCAGGTTTATTAAGAACTACAGGTCATCTTGGTTTTCTAGGCCATGGAGATCTAGTAAGATTTAAAAATATGCGTATAAAGGTTTTAGAAGAAGATAAGAAAGGAAAGAAAAAGAAGAAGAAGTAAAGAAGCCTACTATAAAACAAAAAGCCCCTCAAATTATGAGGGGCTTTTAAAAATCATTAGAGGTATTTCTTATAAGGCTTATATTCTTAAAGCCTTATAAGAAATAAAAAAGCCCCCCGAAATATCGAGGGGCTTTTTTTATAGCTATTACTAGCTAAAGAAATTATTAAACTGATTAGTTAAATAAGTATCTAACTCCAATTTGTAACTGCCAACGAGAACCGATACTTGAAGATGGAGTATAAGGTCTTGATTGAGGTACTTGCTTAGTTTGATCTAAGAAAGGAAACCTGTAGATAGGTGTTTTACCATCTGTATCAATTCCTGTTAATGTTAAAGGAGCAGTTGTTGTTGGTACATAGAATACACCCCAATCTTTATTTAACAAGTTAGTTAAGTTGTAAATATCAGCTGTTAAACGAATAGTATGTTTGTTTTTACCAGATGTAAATCTAATGTCTTGCGTAAAGTTTAAATCTAATTTATGGGTCCAAGGTAATACGTAAGCATTTCTTTCAGCAAACTCACCTCTATGCTTAGATAAATAAGGGTTATTAGCAATGAAAGTATTTAATTGGTTCCATAAAGTTGTTTGATCTCTTTGATCAGGATAAGCAACCCCGCCCACAGTAACTGTGCTTGAATTCACTAATTTAATTTGAGAAGGATCTTTAGGTATAAACATTAAATCATTAAATGTAATACCATCGTTGTTTACGTCACCACTTACATAATAAGAAGTAGTATAGTTAGGAGCACCTTCATATACTAAACCAACTGATGATAATAAGTTTTTAGAAAATTCTTTCTTATAAATCATACTTGCAATAATTCTATTGGGTAAATAGTTATTAGAGAAACCAGCAACAAAATCATTAGGATTATCATGTGTTGTTTTAGAACCCCACATGGTAGAGGCAGTAGAACCAGTCACCGCTGCATCATAAGCAACTTGTCTTGTATAAGCTGCAGTAGCTATAAAGTTTTTACTTACTTTTTGAATTTGCAATGTTCCTGTAGCAGCATAACCTGCATTTGAATTGGTCATGTAAATAGCGTTACCAATAGTTGGGTTAGCAGCACTAGCTTTAACAGTACTTCCAGTTACCATTTGAGCACCTCCAAAAGGATAAGAAGATTGGTAAGGGAATCTCCAACGACCGTCAGTTAAACGCACTAAACCAGTTGAAGGAAGTGCAATGTTTTGGAATACAGATGCATCTAATTGCTTAGTATAAGAACCTTCTGCAGTTACTGTCCAACCATTACCTAATTTTTTATCAGCCGCTAAAGTAGATTTAAATACTTGAGGGAATTTATAATTAGGATCGGTTACGTTAATAGAATAAGAACTACTTAAAGCTGCACTTGCTTGCGGACGGTTAGCATTGATATCTGGAGAGAAATTGTAGCCAGTTCCGTTTGAAATACTTCCAAATAAAGCCATACCTGAGTTAGAAGCTTGGTTAGAAATCCATACAAAAGGAGGAGCGCCTTGGAATAAACCAGCACCGCCACGAATTTGTAAAGTTTGGTCACCATATACATCATAGTTAAATCCAATTCTTGGAGAAACCTGAATAGCTGTAGAAGGTTGAGAACCTGTATTGGCATGAATACCATTGTAGAAATGCGTTAAAGTATCTACTACTGGGTTATACAAGAATGTGTTGTAGAAATTCGTATAATCGGCTCTGATACCATAAGTAATAGTTAACTTATCTGAAGCTCTGTATTTATCTTGAATGAAGAAACCAGCTTCAAAATCCTTAGGGCCTACTAATGGGAAATCACCACCGCCTAAAGTATAAGATAAATCATATCTACCAGCAGTTTTTGTTCCAGCAGCTGCTGCATAGAAATCGGCTAAGCTGTTGAAACGGTATGTTCCAGAATAGTTAGGAGAGAAACCGTTTAAATATTTTTTATAAGAAGATTGAACTCCAGCAGTAATTTCATGGTTACCTGCATAAAGAGATAATACATCATTGAATTGGAATACATCGGTATTTAATTTGTTACCGTAAGTGTATAACTCATATCCAAAAGAAGTGAAAGGCTTACTACTTGAAATAGTACCTGAACCATCTAAGATATCCACCATTGGAAACTCTTTTTCAGATAAAGCATTTCTGAAATCTCTTAAAGCTGAATAACCAATTTGTAATTTATTACTCATTCTGTTAGAGAACTTCGTGTTCAACTCAGCAATAAATACATTTGCGTTATTGTTGATGGCATAACCAGCTCCAAAAAAAGGAAGTGCAGTAGCATCTGCTTGTCTACGACCTACTGAGCCACTATTAGAAGGAGGTATTTGATTTGAAGATTTTAAATAAGTATATTTAAGACTAAAAGTGTTATTCTCATTTATGTTCCAATCAATCTTAGCTGTTAAACGCTTAGACTTTGCAGCATAAGAATAATTTTGATATGCACCTGGATCGTAATTGTATTTTGATTTTAAGAAAGCAGCTAAGGCATCTAAGTCTGCAGCGTTCGCAGCAGAGATAGTAGTACCATTAGCAGGAGAACTAGCAGTAGAAGCTGACCATGTAATGGCAGGAGCAGATCTTTCTTCTTGTTCTGCGTTAACAAAATAGAATAATTTATTTTTAATTAAAGCACCACCTACTGTGAAGCCTTTAAGGTCATAATTGAAATCTTGCTTTGGAACAGTAATAGTATAAGGTGCAGCATTTACATCATATCCTTGCCAATCTTTGCTCTTCATGTATTGATAAACCGATCCTGTTGCAGTGTTCGCACCAGAACGAGATACAGAGTTTACGTTACCTCCAACGAAACCTCCTTGACGAACGTCAAACGGAGAAATGTTTACTTGAATTTGCTCAATCGCATCTAATGAAATCGCAGTTTGTCCTGTTTGACCACCGATATCACCTGCTAATCCGAAAGAGTTATTAAAGTTAGCACCATCAACAGTGATATTGTTCAATTGAGAACTTTGACCACCGAAAGACATACCGTTATAAGTAGGTGTTAATTTGATGATGTCTTTGTATGAACGAGAAATAGTAGGCAAACTTGTGATTTGATTTCTATTAAAGTTGTCTTGAGAACCCGTTCTTGAATTAGAAAAAACTTTATCTTGGTTAGAAGATTTTACTACGACTTCTTTCAAAGTGTTAGAAGCCTCTACTAATTTAAAGTTTGCTTTGAATGCTTGACCTAATAATAAGTTAATATCATTTTGTTGGTCCTTTTTGAAGCCTACATAAGAAACTTCAACTAAGTAAGGGCCTCCAATTTTTAAGTTGGTTAGGTTGTATCTACCATCGTTACGCGTAGTAGTTACATATTTAGTACCAGTGGGTTGGTGGGTTGCAGTAACTGAAACGCCGGCTAAACCAGCAGTACCATTTGAAACTGAACCTTGTATTTCAGCAGTTGTCTCTTGTGCGTTTACTTTAATAATTGATATTAAAATCACTAACATCAGAGCAAAAGCTTGTTTTAAAACATTTTTCATTTTTAACATATTATTTATGGACACAAAAATAAACTAAAACTTGCGAATTACGAACAGTTGTCCTTAACATTCCATTAACGAAAAACAAAACTTTTTCCTCTATTCAAAAAGGAGAGAAAACTTAAGATTTATATATATTATGTAACTAATTGTAAATCAGTATATTAATAAAATATTTATAAAATTTGAATGAGTATTAATTATGATATAATACGCAGATTATCATATTATTATGCATAAAAAAGATTGAATAATGCAAAATGGGCAATTGCTGTGAAAATTTCCCAGAAAATTGGGGATATTTTTTAGTTCTCCAAGGCCAATAAATGGTCGAAAATTTGAGCACTTAATGAATTTGAGCCCTCTAGGCTAAAATTTTGATCATCTAGGCCAGTAACGGGAGTAATTCTTTTAGTAGAACTAGTGATAAAAACCTCCTTGGCCTGCTTCATTTCGCTTAGACTAATATCTCTTTGTTCTAGTTTTAATTGATGCGCCTCGGCTACTGCAATAATATTTTTTCGAGTAATGCCCTTTAACATATTTTTTGCTGGCGTGACAATTGTATTATCCTGGCTAACCATAAAAATATTAGACCTAGGACACTCGCTTACGCTATCATTATTATAATATAAAATATCATCAGCCCCTTGGCTCTTCATCCAGGGGTGTAAATAAACGGCCATTAAATAGTCGGTTGTTTTTACTTCAGCTAATTGTCTTTGATAAAAATGACTCACTAATTGAATGCCTTTAGTAGACATTTTTGCAGGAGGCGCCTCCAATGGCTGTTGAATAATAATTAAATGAGGCTTGGTGATAGTATAACCATCAGGTGCATCTCCACCGGCTATAATTAATCGAATACCTGAAAAAGGAATATTGTTTTTTTCAATTAACTCAGCAACAATTTTTTGGAGTTCTTCCTTAGTATGCGCAATAGTTAAGCGCATAATTTTTGCCGAATTAAATAGACGATCTAAATGAGCTTCTATAAAAAGTGGTTTGTTATTGGCCACTCTTAAGTAATCAAAAATACCATAGCCTCTTTGTACTAATAAATCACCCACAGGCACGCCTGCGCTTTCTAATAAATTAATTTGATTTTGAGCAAAACAATAAATAGGTTTCAAAACAATAAGTATTTTAATTTATAAAAAAGTAGTTGTAAAAATAAAATGTCGTTTATCAAAAGTACAAAATTAAAGCACCAATCAACCGTTATCTTTTTATTTGTATAATTGATTAAAAAGCATTTTATAATTACTATGCGTTTGACCTCTAAAAGTAATTTCAGGGCCATACACAAATAATTTACCAGCTCCTACTTTCGCTTCAAAGGCTGCAATACCATCTTGTAAATAAGATTGGCCAAAGGCCCATCCACTTCTTAATGTTTTATCTGAAGCGTACCAGGCTAATGGCACTACTTCTTTTCTTGCAATAGCGTCTGGTAATAATTTAAATACAGGACTTGCACTAAAATATACATCGGCATTTTTGTTCATACCCCAGTTGGCTTTATACTCATTGTCTAAAGTAATTTGCATCACCGATCCTGGAATATAAAATTTTTCACCCGGTAGTGATTTCTCTTTACCTGCCACCATTTCCACTAATGCATTTCGAACGGGTACATTTAAATGATAAGCTAAGTTCGCACTAGAACCAATGGTAATAATGGTTCCGCCGCTTTGTAAAAATGCATTCAAAGCAGGAATCGATTTTTCTGCCGTAATTTTTCCTAATGTCACTTGATAAATTTCAGGCACTTCTTCCGCCTTAGGTTCTTTTTCTTCATAGCCATTTCCTGCCTCTGGTTTTAAAGAAGGGATTGCACCTTCTACAAAAACAATGACATCGTATTTATCTTTTAAATTACTGGCATCAATTTCTTTGGCATAAATTAATTGAAAAGGGAAATTATATTTTTCAAAAATCCATCTTACCCAACCTGAAGACATTGACCCACCATACTTATCCCATAAAGCAATTCTTTGTGGCATAATTTTATCGTTCATATTACTAGGCCTTGCAGTTACCCCGTTAAAAATAATACCTTTTTCTGCACTCAATGATTCAATAGTTTCTTGCAATTTTTTATTATTAGTATTTGCCGCTATAAAATACTGGTCTTTATTTTTATATACCTCTATACCCATAGCAAGTAGTGTATTAATAGCAAAATAAGCAGCATTTTCTTTAGTAGAAAAACTATAACCGGCTACTGTAGCAATTGTATTTATTTTACCTATTGGTTTTTGAATTGATCCATAAGCAATGGTTTCAAAGGGACCATTAAAATCGTCCAATACACGATCAAACTCAATGCCCATAGTAAATGCAGGCGTCCAACCCGCTGCATCATAAGGTCTTACCGGAGGGCCACCTGGATATTGAAAATCGTTAGGATGATCCTGTGGTTCAAACATATCTATGACATGTGGTCTGAAGGCTTGATTGGTTTTTACAATATAAGAACCTGCTGGATAATTTTTACCAGCTACTGAAAAATTAGCATTTGCTTTCTCCACCTTAATACCACTTTGAATTAAAATATTAATAAAATCAATAGCGGTAGTAGTTTGATTCGCTGTTACGATATAACCTCTGGCATCTCTATTCGCTGGATTTTTATATACTTTATTAAATAGCGTTGTTTGAAAAGAATCAATATTGCCTGTTAGTTTTTCTGTTTTTAATAATTCTGCAACGGCATCCGATCTTTTAGGATATAAAGTCCAGCTATCCTTATTACCAGCTTCAATGCTATGTCTGCCCATTTTATAAATATTCAAAAGCAATTCCTCTTTGTATCTACTAGCGTAATTTAATACGGCATAGTTTAAAGACACTGAATAATCGATGGAATTTCTAAAATACCATTTTTGCGGAGTAATAGGATAAGGCGTTGCGCTATTCGGAATTAATCTTTGTGGGACGAGTGGAATATTAGAGGGCGTTGGGTTACCAATAATTTCTGTAAGCAGTCCTATAATATTATGGTAATAGGCGGTGGTTCTTAATCCTCCATTCCACCAAGTAGAATAGACTGAACCTGATTTCATGGTATAGCCTGGCTTAGATTCTGCGTTTAAACGACTACTCATGGCAGCGCCCAATGCATCAATACCTGTAATTAGTAATGGATCATATACATAATTGAATGGATCACGATAAGGAGGGCCTGCCACCACTGTACCTGGAGGACCGGTTTGATGATGATTGTATAAAACCTGAGGCATCCATTCAATATATTGTTGACGACTCATATTTTTTGATTCCTGCATATTGGTCATATAGAAATCACGATTATTATCATGACCAATATATTTTTGATATAAACGAGGTAAACTAGAAGTAGATCTTTTTAAAGTATCGCTATTTCTCATATACCAATTCGAAACTAATTCTTGTCCATCAGGATTTGCATGTACAAATAAAATAATAGTTGACTTTAATATGCGTTTTGTTTCTTCATCTGTTCTGGTAATTAATTGATACATGGACTCTATCCATTGGTGTATGCCGGTTACTTCTGTTGCGTGTAAGCCGCCGTCAATCCACACTACGGCCTTTCCTTCGTTCGCCATTTGCGTAGCTTCAGCCATACTTAAATCTTCGGCATGGGCTAATTTTTGAGAAATGGTTTTATACTTTTCCAAATTGGCTAAGTTGCTTGGATCAGAAACAATGACCATATAGTGGTTGCGACCTTCTTCTGTTTTTCCAATCACTTGTAATTTTATTTTTTTAGAAACAGCTGCTAATTTTTTTAAGTAGGCTTCTGTTTGTGTAAAAGTGGCCAATTGATAATTGTCGCCAATATTAAATCCAAAATGTGATTTCGGACTAGGCACTGTTTGTGCCATTAGTATACTCTGTGAGAGTAAGGCAATCAGTAAAAAAGAAAGGTACTTGCGCATTTTATAATTATTTATTTTTTTGATTTGGTTATATAGGTAGAGTAAGAAGAAGAATTATTTTTATTATTTATTAAAGTGAGGCATTTACTTGTCTATCCATTATAAATTGAATCAGCATATCTAATTCTATGTTGGCTCTTTTACAAGCGTCGTCAATATCGTCTCTAGAAACGTTAGCTGCAAAGGCTTTATCTTTAATTCTTTTTTTAGCGCCTTTTAATTCCATGCCCTTATAGCCTTCTGGTCGCATTAAAGAATAGGCGTGCATTAATCCAGAGAGTTCATCAAAGGCAAATAACATTTTGTCCATTTGTGTAATGGGCTCTACACCAAAATGAATAGGACCATGTGAAGCAATGGCTCTAATAATTTCAGGGTCTATTTGTTTTTCTTCTAGGTATTCAATTATTTTTTTGCAATGAAGCTCAGGCCACTGATCCCAATCGGCGTCATGCAGTAGGCCAGCCATTTCCCAACGCCATTGATCGGCTTCATTTAAATTTTCTTTTTCTTTCGCCCAGCATTTCATCAAATGTGCTACTTGCTTCATATGTAGCTGTAGCTTTGGATTTAATACCCAGGCATTAAATAATTCATGGGCTGCTGATACAGATAATACATTACCCTTATTTGCTGGATCACCAAATTCCGTTCTACCCAAGTTCAATGACATAATCTTATTTTGCTAAAGTTAATAATACTAGGGAATTATTTACTTGTTTTTACAATTTGAATTTTCCCATTCATCAAAACTTTAGCAGTTGGCTCTGTGCTCGATTTTATTTTTAAATTAGTCACCTGGCCATCGGACCAACTCATTTCAATTTCATAGTTACCCCTTGCCTTCAATCCCTTGACAGCGCCAGTTGCCCAAGCCTTTGGTAGTGCTGGCAGCAGCGTAATCATTTCCTCATTTGATTGCACTAGCATTTCGGCCACTGCGGCGGCTCCCCCAAAATTGCCATCAATTTGAAAAGGCGGATGCGCGTCTAATAAATTAGGATAAGTGCCTCCTGCATTGGTATAATTTTCCTTGGTTTCATCGGGAGGTACATATTTTAATAATTCACGATACATTTTATAAGCATGGTCTCCGTCTTTTAATCTTGCCCATAAATTAATTCTCCACCCCTTGGACCAACCTGTGGTTTCATCTCCCTTCACTTCTAAAGTTTTTTTAGCAGCTGCTGCAATCTCAGGTGTTTTGTCTACAGTTACATGAGTGCCTGGATACAATCCAAATAAATGAGATTGATGACGATGTTTAGGATCGCTGTCTTCCCAATCATAATACCATTCTTGTAAATTACCAGCCTTGCCTACCTTATAAGGATGTAAATTATTAAGAGCTGTATTTATTTTAATGGCAAAATCATTATCGTTTTTTAAAACTTTTTGCGCAGCAAGCACATCTAAAAATAATTCTCTAATCATAGCAAGGTCGGCGGTGCCACCGTAAAAAGTAGAACCTACATAACCATTCGGCATTTTAAAAGTATTTTCAGGAGAGGTGGAAGGAGAGGTAATAAATTGTCCACTACTATCTGTTACTAACCAAGCTAAACAAAATTCAGCAGCGCCGCGCATTAATGGATAAGCGTTTGTTGCCAAAAAATTTTGATCATGTGTAAATAAATAATGCTCCCATAAATGTGTCGATGCCCAAGTGCCCCCCATGGCCCAATTGGCCCAAACAGGATCTCCATTGCCAAAATTACCCACGGGATTAGACATGGCCCATATATCTGAATTATGATGTGCCACCCAACCTGGCATATTATAAAAAGTTTTAGCAGTCGTTTTTCCAGTAGTGGCTAGGTTACTAATAAATTGTAAAAAAGGTAAATGCATTTCAGATAAATTAGTATTTTCTGCTAACCAATAATTTTCTTCTGCATTAATATTAATAGTGTAATTACTTGACCAAGGGGGTTGTATATAGGGGTTCCATAAGCCCTGCAAGTTAGCAGGGACAGCTGTTGTACGAGAACTAGAGATTAATAAATAACGGCCATATTGAAAATATAAAGTTTCTAAATAAGGGTCCGCTTCTCCTTTGGCATATCTTTTCAAACGATCATCGGTGGGTAAATTCACTAAGTCTTTACCACCTAATTTTAATTCTACACGATTAAAAAAAGATTGATAATCTTTTATATGACGTTTTTTTATTTCTGTAAAGCCCACTTGTTTTGCGTTTGTTAATTGTGTAGCAGCGTTCGCTACATTATTAAGCCCTTTAGTAGCAGGGTCTTTATCAAAACCATTGAAACTAGTAGCCATTGAAATATACACTGTTGCTTCTGTAGCATCTGCTAATGTTATAGTAGAATCGGTTTTAGTGATTTTTCCAGTACTTGATTGTATTTCAATGTTGGCAGAAAAACGCGTGCCTCTTTTAGTATCATATAGTACAGCGTTTCGCGATTTTTGAACATAATTAGGGTCGGCTTTCACGGGAGCTACTCCATTTACTTGAACTATATTATTATTAATAATTGTTGTGTGTTTTAATAACGATTCAAAACGAATCGTAAAACCAAGTGCTCCTGCTTTTTTACTCGTAAGGTGAATGGTAAAAATTTTATCGGGATTAGATACTAAATATTCTCTTTCAATGGTGTTGCTATTAGAAAAGGTTTGCACTTTAGCAATAGCCTTATCAATATCTAGCTCTCTATAATAATCGGTGATATAGGGGTCGTCATTAATATCCAGAAGTAAAGTACCTAGTGGTGCATAGGATTCAGAAAACTTGCCTTGTAATTTTTTTAGTAGCTCTGCTGCTTTTTTATAATTATTTTCTTGCAAGGCCTTGCGTACCGCTGGTAAATTTTTATACGCTTGCACATTCATATTCGCATTCACTGGCTCGCCCGACCATAAACTGAGGTCATTTAAATAAATTTTATCGGTAGAAATACCACCGAAAACCGTGGCGCCTTGAAGTCCATTACCTAATACCAAGGCCTCTTCAAAATATTGAGCCGGATTTGAATACCAGAGCTTTAGAGGCTGTTGAATAGAAACAGCAGCCACCGTGGCTGTAGGAGTAGGCGCAGGCTTCTTTTTTTTAACCACCTTTTTTTGAGCAAATAATATAAAGGGGCAAAGAACTAAAACCAAGGTTTTCTGATAAACATTCATAAATAGCGCTTAATAAGATAAAGATTAAAAATAAAGTTACATAAATCATAGCAGTTTTTTGCAGCTATAAACCACCAAAATGATTTAAATTGAAGTACCTAATTTTTAACTAAAATCTATTGTATGAAAAAGTATCAAATACTATTACTTGCTATTATGTTGCCCTTTGTTTTACTGGCACAAAAAAATTGGAGTCCAGAACAGGTATTAAAAATGAAAAATGTTAGTAGTGCACAAGTTTCGCCCGATGGAACGAAGGTAGTGTATACTATTAGAGAAGCAATGATGACAGACGATAGAAGCGAATATGTAAATCAAATTTGGATAAGCGCAATGGATGGATCTAATGCTAAACAATTAACCACAGGTGATAAAAATAATTCAAATCCAAAATGGAGCCCCGATAATAAATCTATAGCCTTTACTTCTTCACGTGACGGAAAAAATAATGTATATATACTTCCTATCGCAGGTGGTGAAGCAGAAAAAATTACAGAGTCTAAAGGAGGTGTAAGTGAATTTGAATGGAGTAATGATGGCAATAAAATTGCGGTTATAGTGGCAGATGCTGCATCAGATAAAGAAGAAAAAAATAAAAAAGCAAAAAACGATTGGTATATATATGAAGCTGAATTAAAACAAAACCGATTACAAGTATATTGGATTCATCATAAAGATTCTTCACAAAAATATATGCAAAAATTATTGACGAAGGAAAATATTTCTGTGTATACATTTGATTGGAACGCAGATGGGACAAGCATTGTATACAGTTATGGTAAATCTACAAAAGCCAATGATAACACCTATAGCGATGTTGCATTAATAAATATTGAAACGGGTGCCATTAAAAATATTGCGAACACCCCTGCCGGAGAATCATCTCCTCAGTTTAGCCCTGATGGAACTTTGATAAGTTATTATTGCACTGAAAACCCCAATGATTGGCCAGGTGCCAAACATGCACAAGTGTATGCATTAGCCGATGGAAAAACTTGGCGTTTAAAAGCAACTCCGAATGAAGATGGATCTATTGTAGGTTGGACAGCCGATGGAAAAAATATTGTATGGTCGGAGTCCAATAAAACAATGACAAGTATTTATACACTAAGTTTAGATGGAAAAAATATTACCGAATTAAGTAAGGGTGAAAAAAATTATATCGGGGCTGCTAAAATAAATGCATCACATACTTATATTTCATTCACTTTACAAAATACTTCACAGTTTCCTGAATTATATGTAAGTAAATTAAATGAGTATGCGCCTGTAAAAATTACTTCTATCAATGCAAGTATGGCTTCTTTGCCAATAGCTAGAACCGAACTTATTAAATGGAAGGGAGCGGATGGTTTAGAGATAGAAGGTTTATTAACTTATCCCTTGAATTATACGGCTGGTAAAAAAGTGCCCTTATTATTAAATGTTCATGGTGGACCAGCTGGTAATTTTGGTCAAACTTGTATTGCTACGAATCAGGGTACTTATCCATTAGCTGCTTTAAGCGAAAATGGTTATGCTGTTTTAAGACCAAACCCAAGAGGATCAAGCGGTTATGGCAGTAGTTTTAGAATGGCCAACAGACAAGATTGGGGTGGTAAAGATTATATAGACTTAATGAATGGTGTTGATCAGGTGATTAAAATGGGTGTTACGGACGAGTCTATGCTAGGGGTGATGGGATGGAGTTATGGTGGTTTTATGAGTAGCTGGATTGTTGGACATACCAATCGTTTTAAAGCTGCCTCTATTGGAGCACCAGTGGTAGATCTTGGTTTCCAAAATTTGACCGATGATATTGAAGGATTCTTACCTTCTTATTTTAAATCAGATCCTTGGAATAACTGGACTATGTTTAGCGAGCATTCACCACTAAGATTTGTTCAAAATGTACAAACACCTGTGATGTTACAACATGGGGAAGCAGATCAAAGAGTTCCCTTGGGTAATTCGATTATGTTTTACAATGCATTAAGAAGAAGAAATATTCCTGTGAAGCTTTTGGTTTTACCAAGACAACCTCATGGACCTAGTGAACCAAGAATGGTTTTAAAAACAATGCAAACTAATGTAGAATGGTTTGAAAGTTTGTTGAAACCATAATGACTAAATTTAAAAAATAATAGTGCGTTAAAAAAGATTCTTTTGTACACTCGATTAAAAAAATAAAATGAAAAAAATAAAAATTATCTTAAGCATTATACTATTAATGCAATGTCAATGGATGATAGCGCAAACCATCAAAGAAAAAAGTAGAATTATTGTTATTGGCGCACATCCCGATGATTGTGATTATGAGGCAGGCGCAACGGCTGCATTATTAGCCAGTATGGGTCATGCAGTAAAATTTGTAGCCGTTACGAATGGCGATGCAGGACATCAAACCATGAAAGGCAAAGAATTAGCTGCACGTAGATATTTAGAAACACAGGAAGTAGCTAAACGACTAGGGGTCACTTATGATGTATTAGATAATCACGATGGTGCACTGTTACCTACATTAGAAGTACGATTACAAATTATTAGAAAAATTAGAGAATGGAACGCTGACGTAGTCATTGCACCAAGACCTAATGATTATCATCCCGACCACCGTTACACCGGCGTATTGGTGCAAGATGCAGCCTATATGGTAGAAGTACCTAATGTTGCACCAGATGTTCCGCCTCTAAGAAAAACGCCTGTATTTTTATATGCAGAAGATCATTTTCAAAGACCTAACCCCTTTAGACCTGATATTGTTGTAGATATTACTAATGCTTTTGCAAAAAAGATTTCAGCCATTGATGCGCATGAATCTCAATTTTATGAGTGGATGCCTTGGATAGGCAGATATGAAAAAGACGTGCCTACTGGAAAAGAAGAGAGATTACAGTGGTTAATGAAATTATATGACAAACCAATGAAGGCCAATATTAGAGCGGCTATGGTGAAATGGTATGGTGCTGAAAAAGCAGCTAAAGCAAAACATGCAGAAGCATTTGAAATTTGTGAATATGGCGCACAACCTAATGAAGCAGAAATTAGAAGATTGTTTCCATTGTTAATTAAATAGTATGACTAAGGGATATAAAACTTTATTATTATCTTTTGTTTTTTCTATGTTCTTGGTGTTACATGTTAAAGCGCAAGCCGATGACCCTTCCACTATTGCTGTAAAAAAAACAAAAGATTTTTCAGTCAATGGATTAGGAGATGCTGCTGCTTGGAAGACCACCTCCTTCACTAAATTTCAAAAGAAATTAACTACAGGCGTAAATTATTCCACCAATTTTAAAATTTTATATTCCGACTCGGGCATTTATTGTTTATATATATGTGAGGATTCTCTTATTACTTCAACGCTTAAAGAAGATTTTGCAGACTTATATAATGAGGATGTTGTAGAAGCCTTTTTTTGGCCCGATGAAAAATCGGTGATGTATTTTGAATATGAATTATCGCCATGGAATTATGAATTACCCATAATGGTGCCTAATTACAATGGAAAATTTTTAGGTTGGAGACCTTGGCATTATGAAAAAGAAAGAAGAACAAGACATGCGGCTACTATCAACAAGCAAGGTGATAAAGTAATTGGATGGACTGCTGAATTTTTTATTCCCTATGTTTTATTAAGCCCATTAGAAAATGTACCACCCAAATCTGGAACAAAATGGCGTGCTAATTTTTACAGAATTGATTACGATAAAGGAGGCAACTATTGGACCTGGAAGCCTACTGGCCTTAGTTTCCACGAATATAAAAAATTTGGAACCATTATTTTCGAATAAAGATTATTGATGCGCTAAGAGAGATTTATTATCTTATCTTTGCAATGCATAAAACAAATTCTATGTTAACAAATATTGTCATTTTCTTTTGGATACTTTCATCTATCTACTGCTTGTATAAATTATTTAAAAGATCAAAACTAACCTCATTGGACGGTGTCATTGGATATTCACCAGGTTTAGAGGTAATTATGGTGGTATTCTTAGGGCCTCTATTAGCGGTCGTTGATATCTGTTTAACTTGGATTAAAATATACAAAGACGCTGAAGAGGCAAGAAGAAGAAACGATAAATAAGATAATTAAGTAGGAATTATTAAAAAATTCCTTAAATAATATTTAATTAATGCATCGCATAAAAAAGCCCCTCGAATTATCGCGGGGCTTTTTTTATAAAGAATTAAATATTTCTTAATTAATCTACTGTATAAAACTTTCTATACAATTGGCCTGTAACAAAGACACCATTATTGTCTTTATTCTTTGCTCCCCATGCTTTAAACTTAGCATTATCATGAATAGCTTTATAAGCTTGGTCTGAAGTCCAATGGCCAATAGTACAGCTTCTATAAGTTGAAGTAGTATCTGATTCACTTAATTTCATGTACGTATAATAGTTATTAGGGAATCCTATTTCAATCATAATAGCATTCACTTCTTTTAAACTAGCGATATAGGTTTTTTCCATAGCTGCATTTTTAACGTCATAAAAATGTACAGAGTTAATGGCTTTTTGGGCAGAAGCTGTTATGTTTAGGCCTATGGCGCTAATCATTAATAAGAAGATAATTTTTTTCATTTGTTTGATTTTTAATGAGTTAACAAATTAATGTCAATTTTAACAGTTTAAATTGCTTTAAACATGATTTAAAAATAAGGTATTTTACTTTTTTTCAACACTTAAATAGGTTATATTAGTGTAACCAAAAAATAATAAATGAAAAAATTCTTGCTTTCTTTAGTTATTGTAGCTGCCTTAGTAGCTTGTAATAACAGTACTGCGGTAAAAACAACTGCTGCAGAAGAAGCCTATTCTAAGAACTTAGCAACAGCTCAGGCATTTTTTGCTGCATTCGCTGCTAAAGATTCTGTAAAAATGGCTTCCTATGTTTCAGATAATTTTGTATGGTCTCCACCAGCGGTTGGACAAGATTCATTGTCTAAAGATAAATGGTATGCTCAAATGCAAGTATTTATGAGCACTTTTAATGATATTACTTTTACTAATCCTCTCTGGAGAAAAGGAGTAGATAATGATAATAATTTAGATGGTAGTGTTAGAGTATATGGTTTATGGAATTCAAAATTTGCAAGTAGTGGAAAAACTGGTTTATTAAAATACTACAGTACATTTGATTTTGATAAAGACGGAAAAATTACATGGCAAGGAGAATTTTATAATGCAGCTGATTTAGCTATAGAGCATTAATTTATATTTTAGTTATTAATATAAAGTCCTGCAGAAATAATTTCTGTGGGACTTTTTTGTTAACTTCAAGTGGTATTCAATTCATTATTTAAATTTTCTAAAATGAAAGCCTTCTTATTGAAAATTGTTATAGTTGCTATAGTATTTTTTTTATGCCATAAGTTAGAAGCCCAATCAAAAAAGGTTTTCGATATAGTCTTAGTAGGCGGGCGTGTCATTGACCCTGAAACTAAATT
>JBAXWU010000080.1:0-7195 GCA_037128235.1 Chitinophagia bacterium
TAAGTAATGGTAAGACGGTTCAAAATGCCAATGAATTGGCGAGTAAAATAAACTTCGAACTCACCCAAAAAGACAGCCTCTTGTATTTAGACAAAGGTATTGGCATTAATAAAATAGACAAGTTCAGAAACCAGCATATTATTATGACCATTGCAGTACCCATTGGCAAACGTATTAAAATTACCAATAAAGGTTGGTCACAAACCAATATAAATATCAATGGAAGAGGTATGAGAATGGGTACCATTGATCGTATCACTAATGATGAAAATTGGTATGATGAATGGAATGAACCTTGGGATAATGAATCTTATCAATTTGAAAGAGGCGTTGAATATAAAATGACCAAAACAGGATTAGAGAATCTAAACCCAATGGATGCTAATAACCGTTCTGATGATATTAAAAAAATGGATGATGAAAACTTAGATAAAGAAATTCAATTACAAAAATTGAAAGAAGAAAGAGAGTCCATTAAAAATGATATTAAAAAATTAAAAGAAGAAGAGCTTCAAAAAGAAAAAATAAAAGTGGTTAGAGTGAATGAGATTAATAAAGATAATATAGGTGGTTCGAACCTTGAAAAGATGAATAAGATAGGTAAGGCGGCTGGCAAATTATCCGACTTACAGTGGGTATTAGACAGATTCACCCACTAGGCTTTCCTTTCAGTTTCTTTTTTGATTATATTTGAGAAAATTTAATTGAAATGAGCGAAGCCTTAAACACTCCCTTTACCCATAAACATATTGCACTAGGCGCTAAAATGGCGCCTTTTGCTGGTTATAATATGCCTATAAGTTATACGGGCATTAACCTAGAGCATGCTGCTGTGAGAAATAATGCAGGTGTATTTGATGTAAGTCATATGGGTGAATTTTTACTAAGAGGCCCCGATGCCTTGGATTTAATTCAACGCGTTACCACTAACGACGCTTCTATTTTAGAAGACGGCAAAGCGCAGTATAGTTGTTTACCTAATACAAGTGGTGGTATTGTAGATGATTTATTAGTGTACTGTGTAGAAAAGAATAAAATATATATGTTAGTAGTGAACGCTTCTAATATCGAAAAAGATTGGAATTGGATTAGTAGTTATAATACCAAAGGAGTAGAGATGCACAATATAAGTCCTAAAACTGCACTGCTTGCGGTGCAAGGTCCGAAGGCTGCAAAAATTATTCAGACTTTAACCAGTATGGATGTATTAAATATGCCATACTATAGTTTTGCAAAAGGAGAAATGCTAGGTATTGACAATGTACTTATTAGTGCTACAGGTTATACAGGGGCAGGGGGTGTGGAAATTTATTTTGAAGACATTAATGATAATGCCAATAAAATTTGGGACGCTATTTTTGAAGCAGGTGCTGCCGATGGCATTCAACCAATTGGTTTAGGCGCAAGAGATACCCTTCGTTTAGAAATGGGTTTTTGTTTATACGGAAATGATATTGATGATACCACCAGTCCTATGGAAGCAGGTCTTGGATGGATTACAAAGTTCACCAAAGATTTTACCAATAAAGAAAGCTTGCTTGCACAAAAAACAAATGGGGTAGCTAAAAAATTAGTAGGCTTTGAAATGATTGACCGTGGTATACCAAGACATTATTATGAAATTAAAGATGCCACTGGAAAACTAATAGGTTCGGTAACTTCAGGTACACAGGCGCCTAGTTTAGGTAAGGCCATTGGTATGGGCTATGTGGCCACTGAGTTTTCTAAAGTTGGATCTGAAATTTATATTGATATTAGAAATACTTTAGTCAAAGCACAGGTGGTGAAGTTTCCTTTTAAGTAATCAATAGTTTTAAAAGTAATTGTTATAAGTATTTTACTTTTAACAATAAAGAGCATTGTTAATTTTAGTGATTAGTTTTTCTACTCATTTAAATTTTACATTTATTTATTATTCTAGTTTATAGATTTATTTATACCCTTTTTCAGTTGGGTAAATACTTGTTTTTTGTTTTATTACTATTTGCAATTTTGTGTCTTAACAAAACAATTAGTATGAAAGCAATTAAAAACAAAGTGCAGTTGATTGGTCATTTAGGGGCCGATCCAGAATTTAAAATTTTAAAGGAGAGTCAGTTAGCCAATATGCGTTTGGCAGTGAATGATCGCTATAAAAATGCGAAAGGGGAATGGGTGGAAGAAACACAGTGGTTTAGTTTGGTCGCATGGGCAAAACTGGCCTTATTTGCTGAAAAATATTTACTCAAAGGCAGTGAAATTGCAGTAGAAGGAAGGCTGCTTACAAAGGCTTATACCGATAAAAATGCTATCAAAAGAGTAAGCACAGATATTGTAGTTTCAGATATTTTAATCTTATCCAAAAAGGTCCCCGTTGAAAAAGAATTAGTCTAATAAAAAATGAAGGTTTTGTATATTTGTGCATTATGACATCTGCAGCAAAGACAAAACCTTCATTACATACAGTTCTTACCCCTCAATTATTAGATTTATATAATTTAAAAGATAGTATTGTTGTAATCATTGATGTTTTTAGAGCTACTTCCACCATGGCCACAGCCTTATATAATGGAGCTAGTAAAATTATTCCTGTGGATACACCTGAGCTTTGTATGGAAGTAGGTAAACAAACAGGAGGTGTGACTGCTGGAGAAAGAGATGGAAAAATTATTCCAGGATTGGCTTATGGAAATTCACCTTCTGAGTATCCAAGAGATTTTATTGAAAATAAAATTTTAGTCATCACCACCACCAATGGAACTAAACTATTGCATCTTGCCCTAAAGCAAGGAGCTAAAGATATTATTACAGGATCCTTTCCCAACTTAACCAAGGTGATAGAATATTTAAAAGAACAAAATGCACCAGTAATATTGGGTTGTTCTGGCTGGAAAAACCGATTTAATATTGAAGATGTCTTATTTGCAGGGGCGGTTATTGAAGAAATTAAGGATTATTTTGACATTCATTGCGATAGTAGCTTTATGGCGAATCAGTTATACAATCAACAAAAAAATGATTTGTCTAATTATATCAAAACGGTGACGCATTGGCACCGCTTAGCTGCTTATGGCCTAGAAGAGGATATGTTGTATTGTATTTCTAAAGATACAGCCCCTTGTTTGCCTATTTTTAAAGAGGGTGCATTAATTAATAGGGGCTAATTACCCTATTTTCATATTCATTGGAATTAGACTTCCATATTAGCTAGCAAAGCCTTACATTTGCAAATTGCCCTTTTTTAAGGGCTTTTTCTACCATTATGGCATTACCCTATTTAGTAAAACACATTTATAGCTACGGCACTGAAGAAGTGATACGTAGAGGCAAGAAAATTTTTGCGCTCAAAAATATTGAATTAGCAAAATTTGATCCTTTAATTGGAAGTATACATTGCCGCGTCAAAGATGATGGCTATAGTACTTATTATAAAGTCACGATTGAAAATTTTAAAAGCGCAGCTACTTTGTCATTGCGTTGCGGCTGTCCTTATAATTTATCAGAGGTATGCCGTCATAAAGCAGCAGCCTTATTTTATATTCAAGACTTATTGGATAAAAATTTACTAGACTATAAGCCAGCTTCCTATAAGACTACCCATACGCAATTAAGAACAAAGACCTTAGATTTAAAAATGATTCGAATGCTTTGTTCCAAAGCCATCTTTGAAAAGGCGGAACAAACCTTGAAATCGGTCAGACCTCATATAATTGAAAGCGAAAATGAAAAAGTAGTTGCAGAAGTAGATGAAAAAGGAAAAACTTATCATGTCATTATTCAAAAAAATGAAGAACGTTTTTTTGATACTTCTTGCGATTGTTTGTCGGAGACTGAATATCCACTCTGCGTGCACAAGGCCATGTTATTGTTACAATTATTTTTATTAAAAGGGGCCGATTATTTTGAAACCATTCGCAACTGGGATAGAGAGAAAAATAAATTACTGGCTTTATACGGCTTTACTTTAGATGATTATATTGAAGATAAGTTTGAATTTATTTATCACGATGGCAAGCCTTTTTTGAAAGTATTAGACGAGAAAATTCAAAAAGTCAATGGCGCTAAACCCATTAGTATCAATAGGCCAAGGTCCAACGACTGGGATATTGAAGAGCAGGAACCAGCTTCTAATGAAGAGGCAGTTATAAAAGAGCGTTTTGGTATTGTCATGCAACACCAGCCTACTGTTTATCCTTATATCTCTTTTAATGTAGTTAAAGGAGAAGTAAATGAAGAAGGCACGTCTTTTTTAGGCAAAGTAGAGAAAATTGACCTTATCAAATTTATCACGCCGAATTTAATTAAGGAAGAAGATAAAATTTTATTGCAGTTAGTCAAAAAATTACAACCCGCTGAATTATCTAAATTTTTGAATAAAAATTCTCCCTTCCAAGGCTTGTGGGATAATATTGTGCATACCGATGAAGAAAGCTTACCCGATGAGACCAAGGAATTGATGCAAGAATATTTACATCCTAAAATTGAAAAAGTATGGAGAGATTTGTCGGAACATGCTTTTAGTTTTTATCTACCACACAATAAGCCCTTTACGACAGCTAATATGCAGAAGGCAGAACTGGTATTCAATCCTATTCAGCCTAGCTTTAGAGTAGAAAAAGAAGAAGACAGGTATATCGTATACGCAGAAGTGGTTTTACCAGAAGGTAAAATTCCACTTGAAGATAATCACGCGAAGTCTAATTTTATTTTTCAGTACCATCATCAGTTTTTTGTATGGAAGCAAAGAGCCGATTTATTATGGGTAGAAAAATTTATGCCAACCGGTTTTCATGAAGTTAATTTAGACAAATGGCCTAATTATCTACAAAGCACCTTGCTTCCTTTATCTAAGCAGTATCATGTTTCATTAGACAATGTTACACAACAGAAATTAAAAGGGGTAAAGCCACAACTACAAATTTTATTAAAAGAAAACGGAGATTATTTATTCTTTGAACCTTTATTCGCTTATAAAGATATTATTGTCAATAAAGAAGATGGTCCTTCTGTGATTCAACAAGTAGGCGATAAAATTGTCATACTTGAAAGAGACCTTGCTGCAGAAAGACAATTAATAAATATTATTGAGCAATTACATTCTGGCTTTATTCGTCCGAATGAAGGCAATGTGCTTGCGTTAAAAGGTGCTGAGGTATTAAAGAATAATTGGTTTTTCCTATTTATAGACACCCTAAGAGAAAAACAAATTCCTTTATTTGGAACAGAATATTTAAAACAATTTAAGTTTAATACCGCAAAGCCTTCTACGCGATTATATATAAGTAGCAACACCGATTGGTTTGATGCCAAAGTGGAAATTTCTTTCGGCGAACAAAAAGTATCTATTCAAGACATCAAAACTATGTTGTCTAATAAACAACAATTTGTTCCTCTAAAAGATGGTAGTTTAGGAGTACTTCCGGAAAAATGGTTGAATAAATATTCTTTATTATTTAAAGTAGGAGAGGGAAAGGCGGACACTCTTAAATTAAGTAAGTATCATTTTTCTATTTTAGATGAGCTCTATCAACAAAGAGACGAGGAAGAACTTATTTTCCAATTAGAAGGTAAGTATGAAAAAATTAGAGAACGCTATGCGATAGCAGATGTCACACCACCTGCGCATTTAATGCCTATCTTAAGGCCTTATCAAATTAGTGGTTTTCAATGGTTGAATTATTTACATGATGTACAGTGGGGTGGGATCTTGGCCGATGATATGGGACTAGGAAAAACTATTCAAACCTTATCTTTCTTACAGCATTTAAAAGAAAAAAATGGCAAATTGGTAGCCTTAGTGGTTTGTCCAACTACGCTACTTTTTAACTGGCAGAATGAGTTAAAAAAATTCACTCCTTCTTTAAATTATCATATACATCATGGAGGCACTCGAAAGAAAGCCTTATTTCATGATGATAAAACGGAAGTAGTCATTACTACTTATGGCACTTTGAGAAGTGATATCAAAATGTTTGTGGAAGTGAATTTTGATTATGTGATCTTAGATGAAAGCCAGGCTATTAAAAACCCAGCTAGTAAAGTAACCAAGGCCGCTTGTTTATTAAAAGCTGCTAATAAATTATGTTTAAGTGGTACGCCACTTCAAAACAACACCTTTGATATTTATGCACAGATGAATTTCTTAAACCCAGGTATGCTGGGTACAGTTGAATATTTCAAGCATAATTTCTCTATGCCTATTGATAAGTTTGATGAGCAAGAACAAAAAGAACATTTAAGAAAATTTGTATTCCCTTTTATATTAAGAAGAACCAAGGAGCAAGTGGCGAAGGACTTGCCAGAAAAGCAAGAAATGGTATTGTATTGTGAAATGGGCGATGCACAAAGAAAAATTTACGAGGCCTATAGAAACGACTACCGTGATAAACTCATTGGCATGGTGGAAGAAAAAGGCATTCAAAAATCGCAGCTTTCTATTTTACAAGGGCTGATGAAGCTTAGACAAATTTGTGATAGTCCTGCTATTTTAAAAGATGAAGCGTATCCAAATGAATCGGTAAAACTAGAAGAGTTAACCCGTGAAATAGCTGAAAACATTAGTGGTCACAAGGCCTTGGTGTTCTCACAATTTTTAGGGATGTTGGCTTTAATTAAAGAGCAGTTGAAAAAATTAGGTATCGACCATGAATATTTTGATGGTAGCAGTACCATTCAAGAAAGAGAGCGCGCCATTGAGCGTTTCCAAAACGATGACAATTGCAGGGTGTTTTTAATTTCTTTAAAAGCGGGGGGTGTTGGTTTAAACTTAACAGCTGCTGATTATGTATATATTGTAGATCCTTGGTGGAACCCTGCGGTGGAACAACAAGCCATTGATAGAACGCACCGCATTGGGCAAACGAAAAATATATTCGCTTATCGTATGATTTGTAACGATACGGTAGAAGATAAAATATTAAAATTGCAAGAGAGAAAAAGATCTTTGGCTAAAGAATTAATATCCGATGAAGTAGGATTTGTAAAATCTTTAACCAAGGATGATATTGCTTATTTATTTAGCTAACGTTTATATACTTAAGATTTATAAAGCCAGCATTAATTAGAAGCTGCTTTTTTTAGTCAAACTTATTTAACTGCTGCTGCTGCTAAATTTGCTTTTGGATTTTTTAAAAATTCATTCTTACATTCTGTAGAACAAAAACCTAGAACTAGTTTTTCGTAATGTGCTGTATCACTAATGCCTGCAGTAACGGGC
>JBAXWU010000081.1:0-7074 GCA_037128235.1 Chitinophagia bacterium
GATATCTAATATTGCAGGAGGTATGGTTTGTGAACTAGTAGGTACAGCACCTATTGATAAAAAAGACTTAGAAGCAGAAGCAATTAAGTTGTTAGCCAAATAAGAAACTTCTCTATGTATTCCAAAAAAATAGCCATTATAGTAGCGGGGGGAACGGGTCAGAGAATGGGTTCTGTGGTCCCTAAACAATTTTTAGAAATTGAACATAAGGCCATATTATTACACACCATTGACCAATTTGTGGCTGCTTTTTCTGATATTGAATTAGTAATTGTACTTCCTGAAGTGTATATTAATGAAGGAAAAAAAATAATTGAAAAAAATAAGTTTAAAAATACTTTTCATTTTGTAGTAGGAGGAGAAACTCGTTTTCAGTCTGTGAAAAATGGGCTTTCAAAAGTAGTGGCTAGTTCCATTGTATTTGTACACGATGCTGTAAGGTGTTTACTTACACCGGCCTTGGTACAAAGATGTTATCAGCAAGCGGTAGAAAAAGGATCTGCTATTCCTGCAGTCTCTGCCACCGATACCATTCGCCTTATGGAAGGGGAGAAGCATCATTTAATTAATAGAGAGAACGTCACGCTTATTCAAACGCCTCAAACTTTTCAATCTGAAATATTATTAAAGGCTTTTGAGCAAAATTATAATACTTCTTTTACTGATGAAGCCAATGTAGTAGAAGCAAGTGGAGTACCTATATTTTTAGTAGAAGGGGAGTTTGAGAATATTAAAATTACTAGGCCCTTAGATATGGCCATTGCGAATTATATTTTAACCAAGCGTTTTTCTTAGTTAGGTTTTAAAATTCTATTAATCTTCAAGCGGCATAGGTTCATTCGCCTCTGTGCTATCCTTCAGCGTTGGACTGCTTTTGCTAATTTTCTCTAAAATTTGATGCGCTACTTCCATGGCTAAAAAACCATCTATCTCACTTACCACGGGGGTTTCATTATGAATGATAGAATGCACAAAACTACTTAACTCAGCTTTAATGGCGTTGCCATCTTCAATCACTGGGTTCTCAATAGAAATAGTTTTAGTGCCCTGATGCGTTTCAATATCAAAAGAGAAGGTTTCGGCATCTTCGGGCTTTTTAAGCTTAATAATTTCCGTATTCTTTTCTAAAAAATCAATACCTATATAAGCATCCTTTTGAAATAGTCTAATTTTACGCATTTTTTTCATGCTAATTCTGCTACTCGTTAAATTCGCTACGCAACCATTATTAAATTCTATTCTTACGTTGGCAATATCAGGTGTATCGGTAAGCACTGCTACACCACTTGCTGAAATATTTTTGATATCACTTTTTACAATACTTAAAATAATATCAATATCGTGAATCATTAAATCAAAAATGACACTTACTTCTGTACCTCTTGGGTTAAACTGCGCTAAACGGTGCACTTCTATAAACAAAGGGTTCAGCGAAGCATTCTTTAAAGCAGTATAAGCGGGGTTGAACCTTTCCACATGACCTACTTGTAATTTTACATTGGCTTCTTTCACCATATTCACAATGGCCTTTCCTTCTTCAATGGTATTGGCCATTGGTTTTTCCACAAATACATGTTTACCCATTTTAATAGCCATTTCACAAACAGGAAAATGATGTTGGGTAGGGGTTACAATATCAATGATATCACAGGCAGCAATGAAGGTCTCTTCGTCCATGAACCTTTTCAAGCCATAGGTTTTCTCTACTTCTTTGGCGTTATCATTATTGGGATCAAAAAATCCCACTATACTAACCTCAGGAATTTCTTTCCAATTATTCAAATGGTACTTTCCTAAATGCCCCACTCCAAACACGCCCACTTTAAGCATAACTATTGTTTATTGTAGGTAAAGTTACACTATAAGACATTGAATTTGAAGGCTTTTAGAAGGGTGTGGAAAATTGGCAGATTGCTGTTAATTGGTCGTATTTACATGGCCATTTCGTATCTTAGTCCTATGCATCCCAATATTCAAGACTTATATAATATAGCAAATAAGCCTTCTCGCAAAATTATAGGCCTAATGAGCGGTACTTCATTGGACGGACTAGATATTGCACTATGTGAGATGAAGGGTTCTGGAAAAAACACAAGTTTTTCTTTGTTGAAATTTACCACTGTTCCTTATACAGAATCTATGAAACAAGAAATTTTATCTGTTTTTTCAAAACAAACTGTATCGCTAGAGAAACTAACTTTATTAAACCCTTGGATAGCTTTAGAGAATGCGAAGATGATTAATGATACTTTAGCATCTTGGGAAATTCCAGCTTCAGCTATTGATTTAATAGCAAGTCATGGCCAAACTGTTTATCATGCACCCAAATCATTACATCCTTTAGATGATTTTGGCCCAGCTACTTTACAAATTGGAGACGGAGATCATTTAGCGGTGCACACTGGTATTATTACCATTAGCGATTTTAGACAAAAACATATTGCAGCAGGGGGAGAAGGTGCACCTTTAGCAGTATACGGAGACTATTTAATTGCCACACATCCAAAAGAAAATAGACTGCTATTAAATATAGGTGGCATTGCTAATTTTACTTATTTACCCGCCAATGGTGAATTTAATCAAGTATTTTCCACCGATACGGGCCCAGGCAATACACTTATGGATACTTTTATGAGAGTACATTTTAATAAAGCCTATGATAAAGATGGGGAGATGGCAAAAAAAGGAATGGTTAATAACGATTTATTAAAGGCCATGAAACAAAACTCTTTTTTTGCATTAAGTTTTCCTAAAACAATTGGACCTGAGCTTTTTAATTTAAGCTTTATTGAAGAAGCGCAATTGGCATCAAGTAATACAACTATTTCACCTGAAGATATAATGGCAACGCTTAATAGATTAACTGCAGAAACTATTGCAGATGCTATCAATAGAATGGTGCCAAGTACTGATGAGTATACTATTTATGCAAGCGGGGGAGGAATACATAATTTATATGTGATAGAGCATTTAAAATCTTTGCTTCCTAAAGCCTCTATACAAAGTTCTGAGGCTATTGGTATTCAGCCCGATGCTAAAGAAGCAATATTATTCGCACTCTTAGCCAATGAAACAGTGGCTGGCACACCTATGCTTGCGGGTGGGAATGCTACTAAAATAGCTACCAGCTTTGGTAAGATTAGTCTGCCTCAATAATTCGACATAGGCACAAATTTTCATAGGTAAAATTTCTGATATACAAAAAATATTGAGCATAAAAAAGGCCCGCTAATGCAGGCCTTTTATGATGTTTTTAAACACCAATTTATACTATGCGACTAGTCTAAATTATTTTTAAGTATTCGCCATTTCAATAGATTTTTTTACAGAACCATATTTAGTCAATAGGTTAGTGGCTTTTTGTTCATCACATGTTTCAATTTCTTCCATAATCATTTTTACCCCTCTATCGAAGAGCTTTTGATTGGTTAATTGCATATTCACCATTTTATTGCCTTTAATTCTTCCAAGCTTAATCATTACAGAAGTGGAAAGCATATTTAAAACCATTTTTTGTGCGGTTCCGCTTTTCATTCTAGTACTTCCAGTAATAAATTCTGGACCTACTACCACTTCAATAGGAAAGTCAGCTTCTTTAGAAACAGGACAATTTTTATTACAACTAATGCTACCAGTGGTTATGCCAGCTTCTCTACATTTTCTTAATCCACCTATGACATAGGGTGTGGTACCGCTAGCCGCGATACCCACCACTACATCAAGATTAGATATTTTATATACTTGTAGATCCAACCAGCCTTGTTCAAAATCATCTTCAGCATTTTCCACTGCTTGAAACATTGCTTGATGTCCGCCAGCAATTACACCTATTACTAAATCATTTGGTACGCCAAAAGTGGGGGGACACTCACTGGCATCTACTAGTCCAAGTCGGCCACTAGTGCCAGCACCAATATAAAATAATCTTCCTCCAACTCTTAACTTTTCAGTTACTGCATCAACTAATAATTGAATAGGTTGAATCACTTTTTCAACTTCATAGGCTACCTTCTGATCTTCTTTATTAATATTGGTAAGTATCTCATGTGTAGATAAACTTTCAATATTATTATACAAAGAAGACTCTTCGGTAGTTCTTTTAAAAGTGTTAGGCATATTCATTTATAATTTTAAGTTCATTAAAAACTAGGATCTGTAGGCGTATTGGTATTGCCATCTCTTTCCTTAAATGGATAAGGAAAGAATTTACGTTTCATTTCACTAGTAGGTCTTGCGAATCTGCGCATGTCTTCTATTTTCAAGCCAGACATGTACAATTCTATACAACGATTCTTGTATATTTCTGTAAGTAAGGCATCTTGCGTAGAAGCAGTCGATGCAGCTAGATTAGCGCCAATTTTAAATGGATCTGCAGCAGCTGTTTTTGTAATTACTTTGTTTAACTCTGTTAAAGCATTTGTTAGATCGTTTGCTCTAGCATAAGCTTCTGCTTTAATCAATGTCATTTCACTAGGTAAGTAAACAGGGATACCTGTTGTTGTTCCGTTGTAAAATCCATTAATTCTATATCTTGGGTTAATGGTAGCATTGATAGAAGTGTAAAATGCAACTCTACCATCACCTGCTGTAGGTGCTAAAGAAGCAGGTAAGCCTAAAGTTGAATCAATTGCTTGGTAGACGTTATTCGTTGAAGTAACTGTAGTGAAAATTGGGTTTGTACTTACTGCATCAAAATTAAAAGTAGACTTTTTAGTTAGGTCTACTAAATTAGCAGCAGCTAATGCATCGCTATATTTTCCAGAGAATGCTGAATACCTTGCTTTTAAAGCGTACAATGTATTTAAATAGTCAATACCTGCAATAGCATCAGAGCTATAAGTTGCACTTATTGGATTTGCTTTCACTGTGTTAATAGCATTGTCTAAAACAGCAATGGCTCTTGCGTAACCTACCATTCTATCTGAGAAGGTTACATTTACGCCAATGCTATCTGGAACTTTTTCCCATAACATAGATAAATTACCCATTGCTAATGCTTTTAGGATTGAAGCGTGTGCTATAAGCCCACTTGCATAGGCTTTGTCATTTAAAGATGCTGCAGCTTTAATTACTGAGTTAGCATCATAAATTACTTTATTAGAGTTTGTCCAAGCATTTGCTAAAACAGTATTAGTGGCATCCACAGAAGCACCACCTTTACTAAATTGAAATTCTGCGGTATTACCAGAGTTCATTAAGATCACTTCATTGGTAGCAAAAGCGTTGGTAGTTACCACGCTATAAATAACAGAAGCACCCCCTAATGAATAGGTTCTTTGATTTCCTATGTTAACACCAACTAAACCTCTAGACGAACTAAATACTTGGTCGGTCGTAGGGGCGTTAGGGTTAACGAAATCTTTCTTACAACTTGTAAGGGAAATTATCCCCAGCAAGAAAGTGGTTTGTATGATATATTGAATCTTTTTCATGTCAATTATTTTTTTTAATGTAGAATTAGAAATCAGCTTTTATTCCAAAACTGAATGAACGTGGGATAGGAGTAGATCCAAAGTCAATACCTCTTAATAAAGTACTTTGACCTGCGGCATTTACTTCTGGATCGTATCCTTTGTAGTTATCCCAAGAAATTAGATTTCTTCCACTAAAGTTGATACTTAAATTATTAGCAAAGGCTACTTTACCTAAATTATAACTTAAAGATAATTCACGTAATTTAACGTAGTCTCCTTTATCAACTCTCCATTCTTCAATGGCGTAAACACCAGTAACGAAGCCTCTTGGAATAGTTCCTCTTTGTTCTTGTTCAGCTACTTTACCGTTACCTACACCTTGACGAGTTCTAAAATCTGCGTTAAATACATCTACCCCTTTTACGAAATCAACTTGTGCTCTTAATGATAACTTTTTATAAGTTAATTCATTGACAATACTTCCAGTATAATCAGGATTTGGATTACCAATTACTTTTCTAAGAACCGTTCCTGTAGGTAGGCCATTGGCATCCTTCGCCTCTGTTGGATTTGTTACAGCAGTTTGTGTTCCTTTTGCTGTTTGTGGTATACCAGCTGTATTAGTTAAATATGATCCATCAGCGTTTCTAGAAAAATAAGTTCCGTAGAATATACCAATAGGTTGACCTTCAATAATAGCCACTGGCGCTCCAGCATTGGTGCTTAATAATGTTAAGGCTTGACCAATTTTTAAAGCTTTGTTTTCATTATGGTTATAAATTGTTGTCATTTCCCATTTCAAATTTTTTGTTTGAACGGGTGTTAGGCTTAACATTAACTCATATCCTTTGTTTTCTAATGAACCAAAGTTGTCAAGTACGCTAGAAAAACCATTGGTAGGAGATAACTGTCTGTTAATTAATAAATCGGTAACTTTTTTATTATACACGTTCACTGTTAAACCTACTCTGTTATTAAATGCACCTAAATCCAATCCAAATTCTGTTTCAGCTTGTCTTTCTGGTTTTACATTTTCATTGGCAAGTGTAGAGCTTGAGTTTAAAGCACTACGGCCTAAGAATGAATTAGAGCTATAAGAATTGAATCTTGAATAAGCACCAATGCCTGTTAAGTTTCCACTTTCACCATAGGCAGCTCTTACTTTAAATAAATCAATCACTTTTGAAATACCTAAATTATTCCAAGTATCTGTACTAGATATTACAAAACTCAAACTTCCTTTTTTGTAAGTTTGATTACGTTGGTTAGCACCAAATACACTTGATCCATCATTTCTAATGGCACCTGTTAAGAATAAGTAGTTTCTGTATTTAAAGTTTTGTTGAATATAAGTACCAGAAACTGAAATTTCACTTCTATCATCCACGCCAGGTAAAATGGTACTTGCACCATTTACTGTTTGAATAAAAGGAGCAAATCCTCTTCCTTGGAATAAGATGTAATTGTTTTTTTCGTATTGTTGAGAAAAACCAACTTGTGTTGTTGAATTGATATCGCGCGTGATATCAATATTGTAGTTCGCATTTAAATCATGGTTAATTTGGAAGAAGCTATTGCTTGCAGCACTAGCATAACCATTTTGTGTAGGATCTAAAGTAGCACCACCTCCGTAAAATCCTGTACTTGCATTGTATGCATA
>JBAXWU010000082.1:0-7065 GCA_037128235.1 Chitinophagia bacterium
TAGATAAATCTTATATGGTAGCAGCCACAGGTGTTTTACAAAACCCGAATGCAGTTGCCGATAAATTTGGTAACCTTACATGGAACTTTAAAGGAAATAATATTCACGATTTTATGTGGGCTGCCGATAATAAATACAAGCATTTATCTAAAGAAGTGCGTAAGGGTTTAACCTTCCATGTTTATTTCAAAGAAAAAAATGCTTCTTCTGATAGCGCATGGGCCAATGTGTTATGGGCTGCTGAAAAAGTTTTACCTTATATAGAGAAAAAATTTGGGCCTTATCCATATCCGCAATATTCTTTTATTCAAGGCGGGGATGGAGGTATGGAATATGGCATGGGTACTTTGTTAAAAGGTCCTGGTCTTGGAACAGCTATTCATGAGTGGATGCATACATGGTATCAGCATATCTTAGGAACTAATGAAAGTTTATTCCCTTGGATGGATGAAGGCTTTACTTCTTATGCAGAAGACGATATCTCTTATTGGTATAATAATAATTATGCTTTAGTATCTCCTTATATCAATGAAAAAGAAAAAGCAAGATTAAAAGCGGAAATAGATAATGCAAAAACACAATTACCTGCTATTCAATTTGGAAATTATGCAGGTTATTTAACATTGGCTAAAAGTGGTATTGAAGAACCTATGAGCACACATTCCGATCATTATAATTATAATTATTCTTATAGTAGTGCTGCTTATTCAAAAGGGGCTACTTTCTTAGGCTTGTTAGGTTATGTAGTGAGCGATTCTGTAAGAGATATTGTTTTAACGAATTACTATAATACTTGGAAGTTCAAACATCCTAATGCCAATGACTTTACAAGAGTGGCAGAAAAAACCTCGGGACTTCAATTGCAGTGGTTGAAAGAATATTGGGTGAACTCTACTAAAACCATCGATTACGGTTTAAATAATATTGAAGTGAGTGCCAATAATGCAAATGCTATTATAAGTATTCAACGCAATGGTAAATTCCCCATGCCTATTGAAGTACTGGTTACTTATAAGGATGGAACGAGCGAACTACATTATATCCCACTTGATTTAATGTTAGGCGCTAAGCCAGCAGAGGGATCTGTGCAGAGAATAGTGCATACAGAATGGCAGTGGGTAGCCCCTAGCTATACTTTTGAAACCAGCAAGCCATTGTCTACACTAAAATCAATTGAGATTGATCCTAGTCAACGCATGCCTGATATTAATAGAAGTAATAATAAATTAGAGATACCTAATTAGTTGTTGAACTGAAAACAGCAGAAGAAAGAAATGAACTACTCGTTCACTGCTCATCATGTACGCTAAAAATGAAGTTTTACATCTAAAATTGTGAACTCGCTTCGCTCAAACATGCACAATTTTTTAACGCTGTAAAATTTCATTTTCTTAACGCTATGATTCGAAGTTCACTCATAGTTTCTTTCTTTCTTCAGCAAGTTCAATGAGTGCGTTAATAACAATAATGACTAATTAGTATAACGGAATTAAATGGAAAGCCTTAATTATCTTATCGAACGAACTTTCGAGCATGCGTAGAGAGAGTGAGAGAAGATAATTAAGGCTTCTTAACCTGTATGATAAACTTCTCTTCAAAATAAGCTTCTGGAAAAATGTCATGAATAGACATCATTTTAGGACGCAACCCACTTTCGAAAATTTCTTGGTGCAAGTCGCCTCCTTTTAAACAAATCAAAGCATTGGCTTGATCGGGCTTTTTATGTAAAATAGGTCCGGCCCATTTCCATAAATCTTTTAAGGGTGCCACAGCACGACTAATAGCGTAATCGAATTTTTTATTCTTAATTTCTTCTACGCGGGTATGCTTGGTGGTAATATTTTTAATACCCGCTATTTCACAAACGGCGTCTACGACTTTTAATTTCTTAGCAATACTATCTACTGCTAAAAATTGAACCTCTGGAAAAAAGATAGCCAGTGGCACGCAAGGAAATCCGCCCCCGCATCCAATATCAATTACCTGTGTGCCTTTCTCCCACTCGGCAATGGCTGCAATACTTAATGAATGTAAAATATGATGCAGGTAAATATGATCAATGTCTTTTCTAGAGATAACATTAATTTGACTGTTCCACTCTTTGTAAGCGGGCTCAAGTGCTTCGAATTGACCTAATTGCTTAGGCGTGAAATCAGCAAAGTACTTCGTTATTAATTCCAATTTTTCTGTGGGGCTTTCCATACACTAGGCAAGGTAAATAAATAATAGAAGATAGACCAAAAATCAAATAAAATAAACCAAGGCCATAGGTCAAGCTCATTGAGCTTTTTCATAGTGCTTCTTAATATAGTGCCTTGTATCAGCATTCTAATGCTCCATAAGGAAGCTAATAAAATATATTCTTTGGTAAATACAATGGCGGTAATTAAAATGGGGTATACCAAAAACTGGCTAATAGCATAAAAAGCAAGTAGGGTAGCATGAGATAATTTATAATACTTGCTGGTGGTATAATGCCTGTATTTCTGATTCATCCAATCGTGCAAGCTTGTTTTAGGTTCACTTAAAGTATGGGCATCTTTATCAATGACAATGGCTGTATTATGTTTATTGGCTACTTGGTTAATAAATAAATCGTCGTCGCCACTAGGCATTTGATTAATGGAAGAAAAACCTTTATTACGAATAAACACTTCTTTTTTATAAGATAAATTTCTTCCCACACCCATATAAGGCATACCTGCTAAGGCATAAGAAAAATATTGTAAGGCGGTTTGAAATGTTTCAAAACGAATAAGCTTATTTATTAAGCCTGGCTTCTTTTTATAAGCGCCATAGCCTAGTACAATTTCAATACCCTCGTCATAACCGTCTTGCATAAGGCGCATCCAATGTTCACTTGCAGGCACGCAGTCGGCGTCTGTTAATAGTAAGGTTTCATTTTTTGCCGATTTAATACCAATAGACAAAGGAAACTTTTTTCCATTGATCATTTTAGCTTCTTGTGAAAGTAAAACCGGATTTAAATTCTTAAACGATTTTTTAAATTCTTCTAATAAATATTTTGTTTCATCCTCAGAATTATCGTTGACTAAAACAATCTCGTGTGTGGTGTTATACTCTTGTACTAAAACACCCGGTAAATTATTGGCTAAATTTTCAGCTTCGTCTCTTGCGCAAATCACCACCGAAATGGGATGTTCCATATGTATTGCCTTTTCGGGCTTCTTATAAATAGCTAATCTAAGAAAAAAGTATAGATAATAAAACAGCTGCAGTGCAATGATGCCTATAAAACTGCCTATCAATATGTTTGATAGTGGAAGGTTAGTTAACATGATACAAAAGTATAGCATGCACCTTCAACTACTTCAGTAGGAGATTGAATGTGGAAAAATAGCCCATTTGACCTTACCTTTGCGCCATGGCGGCACTTCAATTTAACTTAGCATATCAGAGCAAAATAGGGGCATCAAGGGCAGGTACCATTACCACCGACCATGGTGAAATCCAGACTCCTATATTCATGCCTGTGGGAACCATTGGTTCTGTAAAGGCGGTCACACAACAGCAACTTAAAAAAGACATCCACGCGCAAATTATTTTAGGCAATACTTATCATCTTTATTTACGTCCTGGAACAGAAGTAATGGAGGCTGCTGGTGGCTTACACCGTTTTATGGGTTGGGACCGACCTATCTTAACAGACAGCGGCGGCTACCAAGTTTTTTCATTAGCATCGAATAGAAAAATTAAACCAGAGGGTGTTTTATTTCAATCACATATTGATGGTAGCAAACATTTGTTTAGTCCTGAAAAAGTAATGGATATTCAAAGAAGTATTGGAGCAGATATTATCATGGCTTTTGATGAATGCCCGCCTTATCCTAGTGAATATGAATATGTGCAAAAGAGCATGGATTTGACTCATTTGTGGTTGGATAAATGTTTTAATAGGTTAGCAGAAACACCCGATTTATATGGCCATACGCAAAACCTATTTCCCATTGTACAAGGGGGTACTTATGCCGATTTAAGAAAAGCGTCTTGTGAATACATTAGTTCAAAAAATGCAGTGGGTAATGCTATTGGGGGATTAAGTGTGGGAGAGTCTGAACAAGAATTATATGATTTCACACAATTATGTTGTGAAAATTTACCAGTGAATAAGCCAAGGTATTTAATGGGTGTGGGTACCCCTTGGAATATTTTAGAAGCCATTGATTTAGGCGTGGATATGTTTGATTGTGTCATGCCCACACGCAATGGCCGCAATGGAATGGTATTTACTTCTCAAGGCGTTATTAATATTAAGAACAAACAATGGGCCAGTGATTTTTCGCCTTTGGATCCGGGGCTTCCGAATGAAATGAGTCAATATTATACAAAGGCCTATATGCGCCATTTATTTATGGCAGATGAAATATTAGGTTTACAATTGGCTAGTATTCAGAATCTATCTTTTTATCTTTGGTTAGTAGGACAGGCTAGAGAGCATATTATAGCAGGCGATTATTCAATTTGGAAAAAAACAATGGTTGCACAAATAAGCAAACGATTATAAAGCCCTTTATCAAGATTATAAAAAAGTAATTAATCAAAATATCATTTGAAAAAATTAGATTGGTACATATTAAATAAGTTTTTAAAAGTTTTCTTTTTCTCTATCTTTTTATTTGCTGTCATTGCAGTAGTAATAGATGGAAGTGAAAAGACAGATGATTTTGTTCGCTCTGGTTTTTCAGCAGGTGAAATTTTTACGCATTACTATATTGGTTTCATTCCCCATATTATTGCATTATTATTTCCTTTGTTTGTTTTTATAGCGGTGATATTTTTTACTTCTAAAATGGCAGGGCAAACTGAAATCATTGCCATACTGGCTAGTGGTACTTCTTATAATAGATGGTTAAGACCCTATTGGATGGGGGGTGTTTTATTAGGTTTATTTTTATGGATATCGAATTTATATTTTATTCCCAAGGCCAATATTGTTAGAGGAAGTTTTGAGGCAGCCTACGTCGATAACCATTCAAGTTACAATGCCTTAATTCAAGGCTCCACCGATATTTATTTTAAAGTAGACTCTTTTACTTATGCGGGTATTTACGGATATGATACAGCTGCTAAAAGAGGAAATAATTTCTTCATTTATAAAGTAGAGGGTGATAAAGTAAATTATAATTTAAGAGCAGAAACTATTTTATGGGATACCGCCGTAAAACAATGGGCATTAGCAGAAGTAATAGAAAGAAAAGTTTTTAATAATAGAGAGCAGATAAATTATGCTTCATCGATGCATAAAAAATTTGGTTTTCTACCATTAGATTTAGAAAAAGACAAATACACTAAGGATAAGTTAACCACCCCTCAGTTGATCAAACAAATCAAATTGGAAGAAATTAGAGGGTCGGAGGTCTTAAACGAATTAAAAATTGAAAGATATAGGAGGGATGCCACCCCCATTACCGTATTATTACTAACACTCATTGGAGCCATTATTGCGGGTCATAAAGTGAGGGGCGGATCTGGCTCTCACCTGGCTCTTGGCTTTATTATTGCAGCCTTATTCATTATTACCGACAGGTTCTCTACTATCTTCTCCACCAAGGGCAATCTGCCCCCCTTATTAGCAGCTTGGATACCCAATATTATTTTTGTATGGGTGGTATATTATTTGTACAAAAAAGCAGCTAAGTAAACCTTTTTTTGAGTTAACTTTGTGCCGAAATTTAAACGGTTTTCAATCACAATATTATGGTTATGGAAGAAATTAAAGACAAGTTTAGTGTTAAAGCCACTGCAGCTATTTTGGAGATTAAAGAAATCATCAAAGAACATGGCGATAAAAAAATTGGAGAAGTAACTTTAGCACAAGCTTATCAGGGCATGCGAGGTATCACTGGACTTGTTACAGAAACAAGTTTATTAGATGCACAAGAAGGAATTCGTTTTAGAGGTTTTAGCATTCCTGAATTACAGGCAAAATTGCCCAAAGCACCAAACGGTGATGAACCCTTACCAGAAGGTTTGTTTTATTTAATGATGATTGGAGAATTGCCGGCAGAGAGAGATGTTAAAAAAGTGACGAGTAATTGGCAAAGAAGAAGTCATGTACCATCTCATGTATTTGATGTGATTGATGCCTTTCCTATAAACAGTCATCCAATGACCATGTATGTGGCAGCGGTAATGGCTTTGCAAACAGAATCTAAATTTGCGCAAGCCTATGCAAAGGGAGTGAATAAAAAAGATTACTGGCAGTATACCTACGACGACTCCATGGACTTAATTGCGCGTTTACCAAGAATAGCAGCTTATATCTATAGAAGAAAATACAAGAACAACCAACATATTCATCCGAATGGTTTATTAGACTGGGCAGGTAACCTTGCCTACATGATGGGCTTTGAAGATGAAAGCACAAAAGAATTAATGCGTTTATACATGACCATTCATGCCGACCATGAAGGGGGCAATGTATCTGCACATACTACACATATTGTAGGTTCTGCATTAAGCGATCCTTATTTAAGTTATGCTGCAGGTATGAATGGTTTAGCAGGTCCTTTACACGGTTTAGCGAATCAGGAAGTAATCAAATGGATTTTTGAAATGCAAGAAGCTATTGGAACCGATGAACCAACAGCCGATCAAATTGCAGACTACGTTAAAAAAACTTTAGCGGAAGGAAAAGTAGTACCAGGCTATGGCCACGCAGTATTAAGAAAAACCGACCCTCGTTTCACCGCACAAATGGAATTTGGTAAAAAACATTTAGCAGACGATAAATTAGTGAATACCGTTTGGAAAATTTATGAAACAGTGCCACCTATTTTAGAGTCTTTAGGAAAAGTAAAAAATCCTTGGCCGAATGTGGATGCACATAGTGGTGCCTTATTAGTTCACTATGGAATTGTTGAATACGAATTTTACACCGTTTTATTTGCTGTAAGTAGAGCCTTAGGGGTTTTGGCAAGTTTAACATGGGATCGTGCATTAGGCTTCCCATTAGAGCGTCCAAAATCGGTTACCACAGAAGCAGTTAAACTTTGGTTAGACGGTAAAGGAGAAATTTAGCGTTTAATTCAATAGGGGAATTAG
>JBAXWU010000083.1:0-6914 GCA_037128235.1 Chitinophagia bacterium
AATTGACAAGTCGTATTCGCCTGCCAAGGACCATGTGGCTTTCCATTAATATACATAGAACACATACCGCAAATACCTTCACGACAATCATGGTCAAAGGCAACGGGGTCGCCCCCTTCAGTAATTAATCTTTCATTTAAAATATCCATCATTTCTAAAAAAGACATTTCATCAGAAATACCCGCAACATCATAGGTAACAAAGGCACCTTGCGCGTTGGCATTTTTTTGACGCCAAACTTTAACTTTTAAATTCATTGTATTTTGAGACATAGCTAAAAAATTATTCTGTAAATATTTTGTGTGATTCTGTTTTGCTTATTTAAAGTTCAATACTTATTTATAATTACGTTGACTTGGTTTAATCACTTCGTAATTCAACGCTTCTTTATGTAATTCCCATTCATGCGCACCTTTATTTTCCCAAGCAGCAACATACATATAGTTTTCATCATCTCTTAAGGCTTCTCCTTCTGGTGTTTGGTATTCTTCTCTAAAGTGACCACCACAGCTTTCTTCTCTTGCTAGTGCATCTACACACATTAATTCGCCTAGTTCAATAAAGTCGGCCACGCGGTTGGCTTTGTCTAATTCAGGGTTATATTCATTTATTTCTCCAGGAATTCTTAGATCAGACCAAAATTCTTTTTTCAAAGCTTGTACATCTGCAATGGCTTGTTTTAAACCAGCAGCAGTTCTTGACATTCCACACTCATTCCAAATAATTTTACCTAAACGTTTGTGAAAACTTTCTGCCGATTGTTTTCCGTTGATATTTTTCAAAGAAGCAATACGCTCTGCTACTTTTTGACTGGCTTCTTCAAAGGCAGGATGTGTTGTAGGAATAGCTGCATTATAAATATCATCCGCTAAATTATTTCCCACTGTATAAGGTGCTACAAAATAACCATCGGCTAAACCTTGCATTAAGGCACTAGCGCCTAAACGGTTGGCACCATGGTCGCTAAAATTAGCTTCACCTAATGCATATAAACCAGGCACTGTAGTTTGTAATTCATAATCAACCCAAAGACCACCCATGGTATAATGCACAGCTGGATAAATACGCATAGGCACTTCGTAAGGGTTTTCTCCAGTGATCTTTGAATACATATTAAATAAGTTGCCATATTTTTCTTTCACGACTTCCTTTCCTAAGGCAATAATTTGCTCAGTTGATACATCAGAAAGTCCTTGTTTGCTCACTTCAATCTTACCATATCTTTCAATAGCGGCTGCGTAATCTAAATACACGGCTTGCTTTGAAGTACCCACACCATAATTTGCGTCACATCTTTCTTTAGCAGCACGAGAAGCCACATCACGAGGTACTAAATTTCCAAAAGCAGGGTAGCGACGCTCTAAAAAATAATCTCTATCTGATTCTGGTATATCGTTGGCTTTTCTTGTCTCTCCTAAATTTTTAGGTACCCAAATTCTTCCATCATTTCTTAATGACTCAGACATTAAGGTTAATTTGGATTGATGGTCGCCACTAACAGGAATACAAGTAGGGTGAATTTGTGTAAAGCAAGGATTTGCAAAATAGGCACCTTGCTTATGCGCTTTCCATGCAGCAGTTACATTTGATCCCATGGCATTGGTCGATAAATAATACACATTACCATAACCACCAGAACATATTAAAACCGCATGTCCAAAATGTTTTTCTAATTCACCTGTAATTAAATTGCGGGCAATAATACCTTTTGCTTTTCCATCAATTTTTACAATGTCTTGCATTTCATGTCTTGTATGCATCGTTACATTGCCCAGTGCTACTTGACGCTCTAAGGCTTGATAAGCACCTATTAATAACTGCTGACCTGTTTGACCTGCAGCATAAAAAGTTCTTTGCACTTGTGTTCCACCAAAACTTCTATTACTTAATAGACCACCATATTCACGCGCAAAGGGTACACCTTGTGCCACACATTGGTCAATAATATTCGTACTTACTTCTGCTAAGCGGTGCACATTGGCTTCGCGAGAGCGGTAGTCACCCCCTTTAATCGTATCATAAAATAATCTGAATACACTATCTCCATCGTTCTGGTAATTCTTAGCTGCATTGATGCCACCTTGTGCAGCAATACTATGTGCTCGACGTGGAGAATCTTGAAAACAAAATGCTTTTACTTTATAACCCAACTCAGCCATAGAGGCAGCAGCGGATGCGCCTGCAAGTCCAGTGCCCACAATAATGACTTCCATTTTTCTTTTGTTGGCAGGGTTCACTAGTTTACAATGTCCTTTGTAATCGACCCATTTGTCATCTAGATTTCCGGAAGGTATTTTAGCGTCTAACATATTTAATCTTTTATCTATCGTTTAGAATATTTTTTTCAAATTTTATTTAACCCAATGTAAATAAAAACTAATAGGCATTAAAGCAAAAGCAAGTGGTATAATAACGGCAAAGCCATAACCAATAGAACTAATCATGGTATGGTATCTTTTATTATATACTCCAATTGTTTTGAAGGCACTTTGAAATCCATGCGCTAAGTGGTAGCCTAATGAAATACAAGAAATCACATAAAATAAAACCACCCAAACATTTTGAAAAGTGTCTTGCATGACGCCGTATAAATTATGTACTATGAACCCATTGCCTAAATCCATTTCTGCTACTCCTGTAATACGAGAAGGAATCCAAAAATGTTTCCAATGTATAATAAAAAACATAAGTAAAATGGTTCCTAAAATGGCCATACTTCTGCTATACCATTTACTGCCTTTTGAATAATTTACTTCATAGCCCACTTTTCTTTTACCTCTATTTTCTAAGGTTAACATATAGCCTTGTATAATATGTAGAAAAATACCTAAGAATAATCCTATTTCTAAAATTCTTGGCACTACAAAACTTCCCATAAAATGAGCAGCTTTGTTGAAAATGACGCCGCCGTCCATAGCCCAAATACAAGCATTTAAACTTGCATGTACAACTAAGAATAAGACTAAGAAAATACCCGTGAAAGCCATTACTAATTTTTTTCCCACGGAGGATGTAAACATTTGCTTAAAGGTCATAATAAGATGTATTTTAAATCGATGCAAAAGTAAGTACGAATTGCGAGCTTAGAATAAATCGTAGCATGATTTTTCTGACATTTTAAATAAAAAGTAAACAAGTCCTTTAAATAGCCCCCTTTAGATAAGTTTTTCACCACTTGTATAAAAATCGAGTTAGAATCATATATTGGCTTAATTTTATACCATGATTAAAGTGCTTACTATACTTTGGAATAGTTTCAAAATGGCCATTGGAGAGCTAAAAGCGAATAAACTAAGAACCTTTCTTTCTTTATTTGGTATCACCATTGGTATCTTTTGTATCATCGGTGTTTTGGCAACCATTGATAGTTTGCAATCAAAAATTAAAAGCGATCTTTCTAGTTTTGGAAACAACTCGGTGTATATCGATAAATGGGATTATTCTGGGGGCCCTGAATACCCATGGTGGAAATTTGTTAAGCGTCCAAGTATGAAAATGGAGGAAATGGAGTTTGTCAAAAAGAAGAGTACGCTTGCTTCTAATATGGCTTTTTTCATGCAAACACAAGAGTCCTTTTCCTACGAGGATAATATCTTAAAAGGGGTTAATTTATATGGTATTACCCCTGAGTATAAAAAAATTCAGTCTTTTAATATTGGTTATGGAAGGTTTTTTAGCGAATCAGATTTTACGCGTGGAGTACCTTATGGTGTTATTGGTTATAAAGTAGCAGAAGAATTATATGGCAAAGCAGATAAAGGACTGGGTAAAACTATTACCTATAAAGGCCGTAAACTTTTAGTGATTGGGGTTATTGAAAAACAAGGATCTGCCATTATTAATGGATATGATTATGATAAGTGTACTATTGTAACACATAATTATATGGCTTCAGTGTATAACCCCGATAATTTAGGACCGGTTATTATGGTACAGCCCAAGCCAGGTGTTACATCTAAAGCTTTGCAAGAAGAGTTAACGGGTATTATGCGTCAAATTAGAAAACTAAGTCCAACGCAGGAAGATAATTTTACTTGTAATGATGTAGCTCAATTTAAAGACCAAGTGGAAAGTGTATTTGGGGCTGTGAACCAAGGAGGTTGGGCCATTGCGGGGCTTTCATTAATAGTGGGTGCATTTGGAGTGGCCAATATTATGTTCGTTACTGTAAGAGAAAGAACCAGTCAAATTGGATTAAAAAAAGCCATTGGTGCTAAAAGTTCTTCTATTTTATATGAGTTTTTATTAGAGAGTGCTTTTTTATGTATTATAGGCGGTTTGGTTGGACTATTTTTAGTTTGGATACTCACTTTAGCGCTTAGTTCATTCCTTCCATTTACGATAACCATTGCGCCTAGTATTATTTTTCTAGCCTTTAGTATCTGTATTATTTTAGGGGTGGTTTCAGGCATTATTCCTGCCTCCATTGCTGCTAAAATGAATCCTGTAGAAGCTATTAGAACAAAGTAATTAGCTGAATTTTCGTAAGACTTAATGTAAACTCAGCGTTTTAATTAACTTCGTGCTGTGTCTACTAAACCAACCACAATATTAGCAATAGAGTCTTCCTGCGATGAAACCGCAGCCTCCGTAATCGTAAATGGAAAAATACTTTCCAATTTTATTGCCAATCAAACCGTACACGAAAAATTTGGTGGCGTAGTGCCAGAACTAGCTAGCAGAGCCCATATGGAAAATATAGTGCCCGTGGTGGACGCTGCTTTGAAAAAAGCTTTTCCTGAAAATACAAATACTGAAAGCTTAGCAAAATTAGATGCCATTGCTTTTACACAGGCGCCAGGTTTAATTGGTAGTTTATTAGTAGGTGCGCAATTTGCAAAGTCATTAGCACTTTCATTAGCTAAACCTTTGATTGCAGTGCATCATATGCAAGCGCATGTACTCGCTAATTTAATAGACGATCCAAAACCTAGCTTTCCTTTTTTATGTTTAACCGTGAGTGGAGGTCATACACAAATTATTAGGTGTAATAGCGCGGCTGAAATGATTATACTTGGTGAAACCATTGATGATGCTGCAGGAGAAGCCTTTGACAAAATTTCAAAACTTTTAGGACTACCTTATCCAGGTGGCCCACTTCTAGATAAATTAGCAGAGCAAGGAAATCCTAAGGCCTTTGTTTTTGCTAAACCCCAAGTGCCGAATTTAGATTATTCATTCAGCGGCTTAAAAACCAGTGTGCTCTATTTTTTACAAAAGCAATCGCCCGAATTTATTCAAGAAAACTTAAATGATTTATGCGCCTCTGTTCAGTATACCATTGTGGAGATTTTACTAAAACAACTTAAAAAGGCCATTCAAGAAACAAGCATTCAGGAATTTTGTATTGCAGGAGGGGTAAGCGCCAATTCAGGCCTTCGAAATGGGGTGGCCCAGCTTGCCCAAAAAACTAATTCCACGGTGTTTCTGCCTGCTTTTGAATACTGTACCGACAATGCTGCCATGATTGCCATGGCCGCTCATTTTAAATATCTAGAGGGGGCATTTGAAAGTTTAGCCGTTACCGCCTCTGCAAGATCTAATTGGTAAATTAAAAAGGATTAACTTTGCAGCCTCAAAAACAGTTCAGCAATGATTAGTGCAAGAAACGTCACATTGGCCTATGGCAAAAGGGTTTTATTCGATGAAGTTAATATTAGCTTCACGAAAGGAAATTGTTATGGTATCATTGGTGCCAATGGTGCTGGTAAGTCTACATTTTTAAAAATATTAAGTGGGGAAATAGAACCCAATAAAGGCACAGTGGAAATAACACCGGGAGAAAGAATGGCTGTTTTAAAACAAAATCAATTTGAATTTGATGAACAAACTGTTTTGAATACAGTTTTAATGGGCCATAAAAGAATGTGGGAAGTAATGCATGCCAAAGATTTGCTATACGCTAAAGAAGATTTCACTGAAGAAGATGGTTTAAAAGCAGGAGAGATGGAAGCAGAGTTTGGAGAGATGGGTGGATATGAATCAGAAAGTAATGCAGCAAGTTTATTAAGTGACTTAGGCGTAAAGGAAGCAATGCACCAAGACTTAATGAAAGACATTCCAAGTAACTTTAAACTTCGAGTTTTATTAGCACAATCTTTATTTGGCAATCCTGATATCTTATTATTAGATGAGCCTACCAACGGTTTAGACATTGAAACCATTGGATGGTTAGAGAATTTTTTAGCCGATTATCAAAATATTGTACTAGTAGTTAGTCACGACCGTCACTTCTTAGATACAGTCTGTACGCACGTTTCAGACGTTGACCGTTCTAAAATAAAAACATTTACTGGTAATTATTCTTTCTGGTATGAGTCGTCTCAGTTAATGGCGCGTCAGATGTCAGACAAGAATAAAAAGAATGAAGACAAGCGTGCCGCCTTATTAGATTTCATTGCGCGTTTCTCTGCCAATGCAAGTAAGAGCAAGCAAGCTACTTCTCGTAAAAAGGCCTTAGAGAAATTAACCATTGAAGAAATTGAACCATCTAACCGAAAATACCCAGGTATTATTTTCCAACCGCTTCGTGAAGTGGGCAATCAAATTTTAAATGTAGAAAAATTAAAAAAAGAAGTAGATGGCCGCGTCTTATTCAAAGACGTTTCTTTTTCTGTAAGTAAAAATGATAAGATTGCTTTTTTAAGTAGAGATGCTTTAGCCATTACTTATTTCTTTGATATTATTAATAACAATGGTAAAGCCGATGGGGGTACTTATGAGTGGGGAACTACCATTACTAGTGCTTATTTACCCATGGAACATAATAGCTTCTTTAACGAAGCCTATACTTTAATGGATTGGCTTAGACAATATGTACCCACCCATGTAACTGACGCCGATGAGCCCTTTATTAGAGGTTTTTTAGGCAAGATGTTATTTAGTGGTGATGATGTATCAAAGAAGACCAATGT
>JBAXWU010000084.1:0-6885 GCA_037128235.1 Chitinophagia bacterium
CCTACTACCCCAATCCATTCCTGTATAGCATAGCCCCCTGCTTTATCATAGGGCTGGTATTTATCTACGTAAAATTCTATTTGTTCCATTGTTAATGTATGAAACTCCACCAAGGTAGTTTCACTAAAACTTATTTCCTGGCCCTGGTATAATAAAACTACACCAGTAATAACTTTATGTATTTGACCAGACAAGGCTAGCAAGGACTCAATAGCCTGGGCTCTATTACTAGGTTTACCTATTATCTTTTGATCCAATAACACCACCGTATCTGCTGCTATAATACACCAATTCACTAAAGCGGGTTTAGTAGATAGAATAATATCTTTTACAGCTAAGGCTTTATTTTTTGCAATAAACTCCGGCACTGTTTCGATAGCTATACTTGCTGGATAAGATTCATCGGTGTCTGAAACAATAATTTCAAAAGGAATTTCAGCCCATTCAAGTAATGTTTTTCTTCTAGGAGATTGTGAGGCTAGTATGAATGAAGGCATGAAATGTATCGATTATATGAAACTATGACATTAAAACAAAAAGTAGAAAAACAAGATGGATAATATACCCGCAAGCATGGCAAATTTTAAATAGGCACTAAGCTTTTTAAAATGGACATGCGTAAAGGCTTTAGGCAATTGTATTAAAACAAGGCTTAAGGGAGTAATAATAAACCCTAGACAATACAAAACGGTATACCACCAACCAAATGGAATTACATATAATTGAATGATTAATAAAATGGCTATTACCACAAATGTCCATACGGCTAAATACACTTTAGTAGGTTTTAAACCCCAGGCAATAGGCATGGTATTACAACCAAATTTCTGATCGCCTTCCATATCCTCCATGTCTTTCAAAGCTTCTCTCACTAGGGTTAATATAAAAGCAAAAGCACTATATAATAAAGTAAGTTTTGCAAATTTTAAAACAGCCCCATTACTAATAGCAGGATGCAAAATTTCCTGTACCGTAAACTTAGAAAAATAAACAATGGCAATAGACCAAGCAGTGAGCATGGCTATAATTATATTGCCCACCAAAAACTTCTTTTTAAAACTAGTACTATAAAACCATAAAAATAAAATGGCCAATAAATTAGTTATATGAATATGCCAATAAGTTTGAAAAGGAAATACAATGGTAGATATATACATACCCAATACACTAAAAATTAAATGCCAGAATATGACCATTCTTCTACTGATATAAGCACCTACCACAACTTTTTGAGGTTTATTGACCTGATCAATATTGACATCAAAATAATCGTTAATCATATAACCTGCAGCCGCAATTAAAATATTACTAGTGAGCATGAAATAAAAACGAATGTCTACTTCAGTACCTGAAATAGGAAATAGCGGTTTATAAATGCAAAAATGCAATAAACACTCAGCTAATAGGATGAATACTAAGTTGGGCCAACGCACTAACTTTAAAAAATGAATGAATAATTTCAAATTGATTATTTTAAATTCATTTTGACTGAATATGATCGTCCATATCCCAATGATTATTCAACTTTAATGTTTTTTCAATGACTTCTCTAGCACAACCCTCCCCTCCTTTAGTAATGGCTTTATAGGTAGCCATCGCTTTAATATCAATTGCTGCATCACTAGGGCAAGCTGCAATGCTTACCATTTGCATGGCTTCTAAATCGGGCATATCGTCGCCCATATATAATATTTGATCCAGCGGAGTGGCATGTAAAATTGATAACTCTTCTAAAAGCACTTTCTTGTCTCTCACTTTCATGAACACTTGCAATACGCCTAATTTTTCTAAGCGCTCTTTCACTTCATCGGAGTTACCCCCTGAAATAATCCAAACCTTGTAGCCTTTTTTAATAGCCAACTGAATCGCATAACCATCTTTAATATTCATGGTTCTTGCCATTAGTCCATTGGGCATTACCAATAAATTACCGTTGGTTAATACACCATCTACATCAAATACAAAACAAGTAATTTTTTTAAATTCAGCTAACAAGGCATCTTTATTTAGACAATAAAAGTAAGCTTATTTTTGATTATCACGCCACTCATACACCCAGGCGGATTGAATCATTTCCAGATGGCCCTCATTGGATTCCTCTTTTTTACCCTCAAAATGTGGCAAGGATAAAACCCAATCTAATAAATCGGTAAAACGCACTCTATAAATTTTAGACTCTGTAAAATCATCCCCAAACTTTTCATATAATTTTTGAGCGATGTCTTCATGATCATTCCAATGAATGGGTGGTTCAAACTGAGTCATAATGGTATAATTTTTTAATTTAGGTATTGTATAATTTATTCTCCTAAAAATTGTGTTTGATCGGGAACTAGTATTTCTATGGTTCCAGTTCCAGCTAATAATTCGCATTGGCATCCTAATCTTGATTCTATTCTTGGACTAACCGCACGGTCAATAAAATCTTCTTCTTTATCCGATAGCTCCTGTAAAAATTCTGCACCATTTTTTATATATATATGACAGGTACTGCAAGCACAAACGCCCCCACAATTATGGTGTAGTTCCATGCCAGCATCTAATAGCACTTCTAATAAGCTATGGTCTGGCTTAATATCATTTAAAGTAACTGGCTCTAATCCCTTTTGTTCAAAATTAATTTTTATCGAATACATAGTTCGTTATTAGATTTTTGCAAAAATACTAGATATCATTCAATGCTTAGTCTCATTTTTATTTTTCTTTGTCGAAATACAAAAAAATTAATATCTATACAGGAGGGCTTCCTATCTTTGCGCATTAATTATATAATTATGGCCACGCTCGGGTTCTCAGAAAGGATGTATTTACAATATTTGAGAACCAAGTTTAAAACTTTAGGCATGGTTTCGCCTCCAGTGGCAGGCAAATTGGCCTTTGATTTATTCTGCACCCCCTATCCAAAATATAAGAAAAGAAAGGCTCCCGCTATATTCCACCAAGGAAAGTCATTAAATATAACCCTCACAGGAGATGGCATTAAAACAACGGGCAAAACCAAAATCCATGGTTTTGAATGGAAACCCTCAAAGCCAAATGGGCAAACTGTACTAATAGTGCATGGCTATGCTAGCTATTTTTATAAGTTTGAACAATATATTCAGCCCTTATTGAAACAGGGTTTTAGGGTCATTGGCTTTGATGCGCCTGGACATGGACTTAGCGAGGGCAAACACATTAATATAATTATCTATAAACATGCTATTGAACATATTATTAAAGAACTAGGTCCCATTGATCATTTTATTGGCCATTCCTTAGGTGCCATCACCTTGGCCATGATTGCAGAGACCATTGAAAATCCAACTAAGCATAAGTTTGTATTAATTGCACCTGCCACTAAAACTACCACTACTTTTGAACGATATTTCAATATGATGCACCTTAGCCCTGCCATTAGAGCTGCTTTTAATGAAATAGTAGAAAAGGGAACTAGCTTACCAATTACCTATTTTGAAGCCGACAGGGCCATTGAAAATTTCACAGGGGACCTACTTTGGGTGCATGACAGGGAGGATTTGGTTTGTCCCTTCGAAGATTTAGTCGAATTTCAAAAAAAAGCGCCAAAAAATATAAAATTCTTGATTACCAATGGTTTAGGGCATAATAAAGTATATAAAACCCCTGAAATTATTGATAAAATAATGGCCTTTTTAGGTCCTATAGAATAGCTTATTTTTATTTTTTAGGTGAAAGCTCTAATATTGCATCGCGAGAAAAGAGAAGATTAGCCAGCAATGGTGTTTTTTCAATTTTCATAATTAACTGATATTCAATTCCAAAAATACCCGTAGGAGCGGTTGGCAACTATGTCAAAAAACTTATTAATTGTGGAGTCGCCTGCAAAGGCCAAGACGATCGAGAAGATTTTAGGGGAAGAATTTGAAGTAAGAAGCTGCTATGGTCATATTCGTGATCTAGAGAAAGTTGACATGGGTATTGACTTAAAAAACAAATTTGCTCCAAGATATACCGTCCCTAGTGAGAAAGAAAAAGTGGTAAAGGAATTAAAATCCATGTCAAAGAAGGCAAAGGAAGTTTGGCTAGCATCGGATGAGGACCGTGAAGGAGAAAGTATTAGTTGGCATTTGGCAGAAGTTTTAGGCTTAGATCCTAAAAAAACAAAGCGTATTGTATTTCATGAAATTACAGCGCCCGCTATTAAAAAAGCAGTTGCGAACCCACGTTTCATTAATATGGACTTAGTGGATGCACAACAAGCAAGAAGAATATTAGATAGAATTGTGGGTTTTGAATTAAGCCCAGTGCTTTGGAGAAAAATAGGCATGCAAAGAAGTTTGAGTGCCGGTCGTGTGCAAAGTGTAGCCGTAAGATTAATTGCAGAAAGAGAAAGAGAGATCAATCAATTTTTACCAGAAAGTGTTTTTAAAATTTCAGCTTTATTTACAGCCCCCGATATTAATAAGAAGAAAGTAAAATTTAAAGCAGAAGGACCTCAAAAATTATCAACGGCTGGCGCTGCTGAGAAGTTTTTAAATGAATCAAAGGGCGCAAAATATACTGTAAAAGATGTTGCTGTTAAAGACGGTAAACGTACGCCTTCAGCGCCTTTCACCACTTCTACGCTGCAACAAGAAGCCTCGAGAAAATTAGGATATAGTGTAAGTAAAACAATGTTACTTGCACAAAAATTATATGAAAGTGGTAAGATCACTTACATGAGAACCGATAGTATTAGTTTAAGTGAAACAGCAGTGGACGCCATTAAAGCAGAAATTAATTCAAGCTTTGGTGAAAAATATTATCAACCTCGTAAGTTCAAAAATAAAAATGAAAATGCGCAAGAAGCGCATGAGGCCATTCGCCCTTCTTACATGAATGAAAGTAAAGTAGACGATGCCGATTTAAATAGACTATACGAACTTATTTGGAAAAGAACCATTGCTTCTCAAATGAGCGATGCACAATTTGAAAAAACAACTGCTAAAATTGAAGTGTCTACCAATAAAGAAACTTTAACGGCAAGTGGAGAGGTTATGAAATTTGATGGTTTTCTAAAAGTATATTTAGAAAGTAACGACGAAGAGGAAGAAGATAATAATGAAGAAGGAGAAAGTTTATTACCTCCTTTAGCAAAAGGACAAGTATTAGACTTTTTAGAAATGACCGGACTAGAGCGTTTTAGCCGTCCTGGTTCTAGGTATACTGAAGCATCGCTGGTTAAGAAATTAGAGGAATTAGGTATTGGACGCCCTTCTACTTATGCGCCTACCATTTCTACTATTATGAAACGTAATTATGTAGAGAAAAGAGAAAAAGAAGGGGTGAAAAGAATCTTCCAGATTTTAACACTAGATAATAAGGACGTCATTAAACAAGAAACTGCCTCAGAAATTACAGGGGCTGAAAAAAATAAGTTATCTCCTACCGACTTAGGTTTAGTGGTAACCGACTTTTTAAAATTGCATTTTGAAAAAGTAATGGACTTTAACTTTACAGCTAAAATTGAAGGCGAATTTGATGAAATCGCAGCTGGTAAATTAAAATGGAGCGATATGTTGGCCTCTTTTTATGAGCCCTTTCATGTAACCATTGAACATACCCTTGAAACGGCTGAAAGAGCAAAAGGCGAAAGAGAACTAGGATTTGATGCATTGACTGGAAAAAAAGTAATTGCCCGTATGGGTAAATATGGACCCATGGTACAAATTGGCCACCAAGATGAAGAAGAAAAGCCAAGATTTGCAAAACTAAAAGCCTCTCAAAGTATTGAAACTATAAGTTTTGATGAAGCCATGGAGCTTTTCAAACTACCTCGTACGCTTGGTCAATTTGAAGAGGAAGATGTTTCAGTTAATATTGGTCGTTTTGGCCCCTATGCTGCCCATGCTAAGAAGTTCTACTCCCTTAATAAGGAAATGGACCCTTACACTGTAACCTTAGAGGAACTCACTCCTATGATTGCAGAAAAGCGTAAAGCCAAAGACGAGAGAACCATTAAGGTATTTGAAAAAGAAAAGATACAATTATTGAGAGGCCCTTATGGCCCTTATATCAAACAAGGTTTACGCAACTTCAAATTGAGTAAAGAGCAACAAGAAAAAGTAGAAACCTTGACCATTGAAGAAGTCAATGCAACCATTGCTGAACTAAAAGCCAACCCGCCACGCAAAATGGCCAGAAAGAAAAAAGCTTCTTAATTTATTGGAATGAAGGCTTGCTCATTAGTTTTAGGTATTGAACGTGTGCTTTAATGGCACTTACTACCGTAGGGTATTCAATATAATTTAATTTAAAATCGGCACAAGTTTTTTTCACTATCTTAGAAATAGCAGGATAATGTACATGGGATATTTTAGGAAACAAATGATGTTCAATTTGAAAATTAAGCCCGCCCACTAACCAACTTACTATTTTACTCTTAGTGGCAAAATTAGCAGTGGTTTGAATTTGATGTACTGCAAATTCATCATCCATTTTATTCTCAGGTTGGTTGGCTATAGGGAATGCAGTGTCTGCTACGGTATGTGCTAATTGGAAAACTATACTTAATACAAAGCCTGCAATAAATCCCACTACTAAAAAACCTACTAACCAGCTTACCCAGCCTAACATGTAAATAGGTAATGCCACAAATATAAAAGCATGGTATACTTTCACAGCCCAAAATTCGATATGTTCAGAAACACTCATTTTACTAATTTCTACAGAGCCAATTTTTTTGGTGAAATACTTTTTGTAATCGGCAAAGAAAATCCAAAATATATACAATAACATATATAAACCCCAGAAATAAATATGTTGAAAGCGGTGTAAACCATAATGTTTTTGAGTGGGCGCCATTCTCATTAAAACGCCTACTTCAATATCATCATCTACCCCATCAATATTGGTATAAGTATGATGTAAAGTTACATGCTTCAT
>JBAXWU010000085.1:0-6848 GCA_037128235.1 Chitinophagia bacterium
CTGCCCTTCCATCCAAAATAGGCTACTACGGCGAAAGCTACTAGTGGCACTATATAACCCATTTGTATATTGCCGGTAGCATCGCTTATTAAGCCAAAAATGCGAGGCAAAATAGCACCCCCTACTATGGACATGACTATTAGACTACTAGCCATTTCAGTATCTGAACCAAGTTCTTGAATACCTAATGAAAATATAGTGGGGAACATAATAGACATAAAAAAACAAATGCCTATTAAGGCATATATGGTAATCATGCCTTTACCAAAAATGGCTACCAAACACAATACCACACATACAATAGCAAAAGAAGTTAATAAATTTCTAGGCCTAACATATTTCATTAAGGCAGTACCTAAAAAACGGCCTACTAAAAATGCAAGACCACCTATACTTAAATAATCGGCTGCTTGAATATCTGAAATTTTTGCCGACTGAGTAGCATATAAAATAAATAAACTAAGTACACATACCTGTGCGCCTACATAAAAAAATTGTGCCACCACGGCCCAAGTCAAATGGGAATGTCTAAATGTTTTTAATATAGTTTGATTGGTTCTATTTCCATTTTTTTCTCTAATATCGGGTAGCTTAATTTTAAAAAACAAGAAGGCTATACATAAAAGTATTATTCCTAAAATAGTATAAGGCGTTTTAACGGTATAGGCCTCTGCTGCTAAGGCCGCCTTTTGAGCAGCTGCAGTCATACTGCTTAATTCTTCACTATTATAACCCTTGGTTAAGATTATTCTTGCACCAATAGCAGGTGCCAGGGCTGCGGCCAAGCCATTGAAGGATTGAGCCAGGTTTAGTCTTTGGGTAGAAGAACTAGGGTCACCTAATGAAGAAGCATAGGGGTTTGCAGCAGTTTCTAAAATTGTTAAGCCGCAGGCAATTACAAATAAGGCAAACAAGAAATAGTTATAAGATTGATTATTCGCAGCCGGTACAAACAAGAATGAGCCTAATGCAAATAATAAAAGACCCGCAATGATACCTGTTTTATAGCCCCACCTTTTCATAATATAGCCTGCCGGTAAGGCCATAAAGAAGTAAGCTACAAAAACCGAGGAGTCTACCAAGGTAGATTGTGTAGTTGTAAGGGTAAAAGACTTTTTTAAATGAGGAATTAAAATGGGATCTAAATTATGTGCAAAGCCCCATAGAAAAAACAAAGAAGTAATTAATATAAAAGGGATTAGGTCTGATTTAGTTTTTTGCATAGCACATAAATTATATTTAAATATAATCTATCCAAAACATACAAGCAAAAAATTTGCTTGTAGAATAGCATTAAAAGAGGCTAAAGGCCTACTTTTGAATAAGTTTCAAATCATATTACAACACAATTTAAACAGAGCGGAGGCTAATAAAACCTTTAGCCTTACAAACCAATAACCTATGAAAAAATTATTATTAAGTATGACTTGTTTACTATCAAGTCTTATCATTTTCGCCACTGTATCTACTGCAACTATTTCAAATTTTAAAAAAGCTAATTCAATATCAAAAAATGATCCAGCGCGCGATTATTACTTAATTCAAATATACCATTGTAGTACTACAAAACAAATTACGAATATTGATGCCTTTTTAAAAAATACATTTCTACCTTATATGCATGAAAATGGGATAAAAAAAGTAGGTGTATTTGCCCCAGTTGATAACGATACTGCTGCTGATAAAAAATTATATGTGTGGGTGCCTTTTAAAAATATTCAAAAATTAGATGCGCTTGATCAAAAAATAGAAGCATTGGACCCTATGGGAAATGCCGCTATTATACATTTAGAAAATGCAGATGGTAGTTTACCTTATACTAGAATAGAAAAAATAATAACTAGAGCTTTTAAGTTTCAGCCTGAGTATGTAACTACTTCTAGTTTAATAAAATCGAGTAACCGCATTTATGAATATAGAAGTTATGAAAGCCCTACAGAAGATATGCATTTAAGAAAAGTACATATGTTTAATGAAGGCGGAGAAGTAACACTTTTTGAACGTCTTCATTTTAATGCTATCTTTTATTCCAAAGTAATTGCAGGAAGCAATATGCCGAATTTAATTTACATGACTAGCTTTAACAATATGGAAGACCGCAATGCGCACTGGAAGTCCTTTGTAGAGGCTCCTTTGTGGAAAAAGATTTCAGTAGCTCCTGAATACTTAAATTCTGTGAATAGAAATGAAACCGTATTAATGAGCGCCCGTGATTACGCCGACTTTTAGTCGACCAATTCCACGCCCATTAATTTAATAAGTTCTAACTGCGCATTACAAAGTTGATATTGATATTGTAATTGATTTAACAAGGCTCTTTGGTAGTCGGCATTGGTGGAGGTGATTTCAATAGGAGTAGCTGTTCCATTTTTTAATTTACTCACACTTAATTTTTGGGCTAATGCTGCTTGCTCAATTTGAGTAGCTGCATTCTTAATTCTAGCCTGATTGCTTTGAATATCTATTAAAGCTGCTTGAATATCTTTTTCAAAATCGTGAATTTGTGCAACCACATTGGTTTCACTTAAAGCCAAACTACGCTCTTGAATTTTAATTTGTTGTTTGATTTTTCCGCCATTAAATAGCGGTACCGAAAAACCAATACCCGCATTGTAATTAAAACGAGGGTCATTAATTTGAGGTAGATAGCCATTTCTAGAACCTACACTGGCTTTCATGCCTACATAGGGGCGCTCATTTAATTTAGTAATGGATACATCTGCTTTAGAAACATTTACCTTATCCTTGGCAATGGCTATGCTAGGGTTATGTATCAAGGCCATTTGCATGGCTTCATCGGATGTATAATTTTTCAAACTAATGCTCAACTGAGTTTCTTTAATTACATTCACCCCTGTTGCATAATTTAATAAATTCAATAATTTTTGCAAATTCGTTTCTACGTCTATTTTTCTATTTAATTCATTGTCTATTTTGGACTGAATGGTCAATAAGTCTAACTGAATGGCATTGCCATTTTTTAGTTGCGTTTCAATGATGGTTTTATTTTCTGTCAATAATTGGAGCACTTGATTTTGAATGTCTATGGCTTTTTTAGCATAAATAATTTGGTAATACAATTGGCTTATTTGAAAAAATAAACTGTGTTCCAATTGTTTTGCCAGATGCTTTGAAGTTTGTAATTCTAATTTAGCTTTTTGAATATTGGATGCTAATCTTCCAAAATCAAATAAAGTATAGGTACCATTTAAAGCACCTGATACATTATGTACAGGAGCGAATTGAAAAGTTTTTTCACCAAAAGCCACTTCAATTTTAGGTTGTACATAAGCATAACTTGCATCCATGGTAATATCTGGATATTTATTCAATTCAGTCAATACCAATTTATCTTCTGCTAATTGAACCGACTGTTGTACTTCCTTTACCTTAGGAAAATATTGTAAGGACTGGTTTAATAAATTTTTAAGTTCTCCATTAATTAAACCCTGCGCCATGGAACTAGTGTAAGCACTAATTACCAAAACCATACATAAAACTATTTTTTTCATATCTTTTTACTTTATAAGTATAAATACATTTATTTTAATGCGACTCCGCAGCCGCTTTTGCTGCAGTCGCATCCATTTTTTTATTGGTTCTTAAAAAGAATACTAAAGGAATAACTACAATAAAGAAAATACCTACTAACCTGAAAGTGTCTAAATAAGATAAATAATAAGCCTGTCTATCTACCGACATATCAATCATTTTAAGGGCAGTTTGTTTAGCGCCAGCCAAATCACCTGTTTTAGCGGCAATGCCTTGTGTAACCGCCGTTACTCTTTCTTGCCACTGTACTCCATCCGATGGCATATGCGCAATTAAATTAGTGCGGTGTTGGAAATATTGTCTAGCTACATAATTATTAGCCATCGCAATTCCAAAGGCACCCCCTAATTGACGAATCATATTGTTTAAAGAAATACCCGCCGCATAATCCTTGGGGGCAAGCCCTACCACCGCCTGATTAATCAATGGTAATTGACTCATTGAAATTCCAAAGGCTCTAATTAATAAAGGCCAGAAAAAATCCCATTTGCCCGCATCAAGTGGCATAGCAGCACTGTAAAAAGCATAGACTGCAAATAAACTAAAACCCACAATTAGAAAAGGAATAGGTGATACACCCTTGCTCATTAATTTTCCAATAATGGGCATCATAATTACCCCTGCCAGTGTAGGCGGTAATAAAGATATACCTGTTTCAAAAGCAGTATAGCCCATAATTCTTTGCGCAAGAACTGGATATACAAATACAGAAGTAAACAAACCAAAGCCTGCTACAAATGTAAAAATAGTAGTGAAGGCTAAATTTCTATTTTTCAATACCCGCAAATTCACGGCAGGTTGTTTGATATTTAATTCATATAATATAAAGGAGACTAGCCCAATGACAGCAATACCAGAACAGTAACGAATAGTTTCACTGTTAAACCACTCTTCCGATTCTCCTCTTTCTAGTACATATTGCAAACATCCAATACCCGCCGCGAGTAGCATAATACCGGTATAGTCAATCTTAATGGCATCCTTGCCCTTGCCTTCTCCTTCTTTTTTATCTATAAAAGTGAAGGATAAAAACGTGGCAATAATTCCAATAGGAATATTAATGGTGAAAATTAAAGGCCAACTATTGTGCTCAATAATCCAACCACCTAAAGTAGGACCTAAAGTGGGACCGAGTACAATACCCATACCAAATAAACCTGCGGCCATGGGTCGGTCCTTGGGTTCAAAGGCATCAAATAAAATGGCTTGTGAGGTAGAGAGTAATGCACCACCTCCAATACCTTGTACAAAGCGCCAAATAATTAATTCAATTAAACTATCGGACTGGCCGCATAAATAAGAGGCGGCGGTAAAAATGATCATCGATACGATGTAGTAATTTTTACGACCGAAATATTCTGCTAAAAAACCAGTCAGTGGAATAATAATAACATTCGCAATCGCATAAGCGGTAATGACCCAGCTCACATCTTCAATACTTACCCCTAAGCTTCCTGAAATATCGTTTAAGGCAACATTTACAATAGAAGTATCGATCAACTCCATAATGGCAGCTGATACAGTGGTAATAACAATGATGGCTCTTGCGAAACCCTTAAGCGCTGGCATATGAACTATTTGTCAACGGTGATAAATACGCTCATACCTGCTCTTAATTTATTTTTAAAAGCAGCTTGATTGTTGATAGCAATTTTTACAGGAATACGTTGAGTTACTTTAATAAAGTTTCCACTTGAATTATCCGGAGGTAGTAATGAAAATTTAGCGCCTGTTGCATCGCTCAAGCTTACTATAGTACCATCTATTACTAAATCTGCAAAGGCATCTAAGCGAATATTTACTTTTTTACCTTCTTGTAAACTTTCTAACTGACTTTCTTTGAAATTAGCTACAATCCAATAAGTACTATCATTGACAATGGAGAATAATGGCGTACCTGCTTGTACAAACTGTCCGATATTAATATTCTTTTTCCCAATTTTACCAGCACTAGGTGTAATAATTTTGGTATAAGATAATTTCAATTCTGTTTCTTTGATTTTTGTTTTCTTCATATCAATCAAGGCCATGGCTCTATTCACAGTTTGTCTTAGTACCGCAATTCTATTATTCGCAGTAGCTAATTCAGTTTGTGCATTGCTTAATTCTTGATTAGAAGAAGACAATTGAAATTCAGTTTCTTCTAATTGCTTTCTTGTAATGGCTTGTTCTTTAAATAAATTTTGATCTCTATTTAAATCGTTATTCGATTTTTTTTGTTTAATAGTTTTTAAATCAATCAAACCCTTATTATTTTTTAAGGCCAATATGCCGTTTTCTAATTGCGCTTGCGCATTAGAAACATCTGCTAATGATTGTTGTAGGTCGGCTTTTTGTTCTTCTAATTGCATTTGCAATTCAGCATCATCAATTTCAGCCACTAATTGGTTTTGTCCCACAGAATCATAGTCCTTAATGGAAATGGTTTTCACATATCCAGCAATTCTAGTTAAAACAGGCACAATAGAAGTTTCTATTTGTGCATTATCTGTGGTTTCGTGTGTTATTGAAAAAACAACTTTTTTACCCCCAAAATAAAGGGCTACGACTAATAAAGTACCAATAACTACTTTACGAATATTGGCTTGTTTTTGCTTTTTTTGCTCCTCCATAATATTATAATAATTAATATATTAAATGAGGCCACAAGGTACTATTATTATGTTAGACTCAAATCATTATGGAATTATCTCTATATGATATTCCTGAATCAGGCCCGGGTTTTCAGGTGTTAAAGTAAAGGCCAATTTGATTTTTTTATCTTGACATTGAATGATACAATAGCCCCTCATTTGATTTTCTGGAACCATTTCACCCACCGATATAATTTCACCTGCTTCTTTTAATATCGCTGCTGCTTGTTTTTTCAAAGTTTCAATAGGATAATCTTCAAAAAAGTTCTCTGCAAAAATTGGTAGGCTAGAAGTGAAATTAGGAAGCATAGAAACTAATTGTACTTTCCTTTTCTGTAATATAGGAGAAACACTAATGGCTCTTGGTTTTAATTTGGCTAATTGTACAATGGTATCTAAAACCGCAATGTTAATCTCTGAAGTGGGCGCATAAGTAACATTGGCAAATAAAATAACGCCAATACCATACTGAGGCATAATACGCCAGTTACTACCAAAGCCAGGTAGGCCACCACTATGACCCACGCTGTTTCTACCTAAGGCGTCATGCATCCAAGTTAATCCGTAAGTATAACTACTAGTGGTAGCTAATTTACGACCGCTTGGATAAGTATAATTAGGCATTAAAGCAATAAATTTAGAAGCCTGATGCATTTCTCTAAG
>JBAXWU010000086.1:0-6620 GCA_037128235.1 Chitinophagia bacterium
GTTTCTCTTCTTTTATATTCAAAAGGGCTATACGGTAGTTGGGTAATAGGCGGAATCATATCAGCGCCTTTCATTCTATTAGCTGGATATCTTTTTACTAAGTCCTTGCAAACAGGAATTTCTAATTCTGGATCCTCGGTTAAACTCACTCTAATAGTATCTCCAATGCCATCTTCTAATAATGTGCCAATACCTACTGCACTTTTAATTCTACCATCTTCTCCGTCTCCTGCTTCTGTAACACCTAAATGCAAAGGATAACATTCATTGAATTCAGCTTGCATTTGTTGAATGAGTAATCGATAGGCTTGTACCATCACTTGCGGATTACTTGACTTCATACTTAAAATAATCTGATGATAGTCCAAGCTTCTTGCAATACGTAAAAATTCCATGGCGCTTTCTACCATACCAATGGCGGTATCACCATACCTACTCATAATACGGTCGCTTAAAGAACCATGATTGGTTCCAATACGCATAGCCGTTCCATGTTCTTTGCAAATAAGTACTAAGGGGGTGAATCTTTCTCGTATACGTTCAATTTCTTCTATATATTCTTGATCCGTATATTCAATTTGTTCAAATTTTTTCTTGTCTACATAATTACCCGGATTCACTCTCACTTTTTCAATAATAGTAGCTGCAATTTCTGCGGCATTGGGTGTGAAATGAATATCGGCCACTATGGGTGTGGAATATCCTTTTTCTCTTAGCGAGGCTTTAATGGCCGCTAAATTTTCTGCCTCTGTTTTACTAGGAGCTGTAATTCTCACTAATTCTGCACCTGCTTGAATACAACGAATAACTTGTTCCACTGTTTTTTCAGTGGCCATGGTGTCGGTAGTGGTCATGGTTTGCACCCTGATAGGATGCCCTCCACCAATGATGAGATTACCCACTTTTACTTCGCGTGTAATTAAACGATTATAAGATGTAATAGAATTGCAATACTGTTCCATAATTAACTACCGTAAAGATAATTATTTAATTGAAGTAATACTTAAAATTAGGCCTAAACCAGTCAGTTTTAATAGATTGAGCTATATAGCTTTAACGAAGCCCTTGCAGGAAACCTTGTTGTAGTAGTATTTTCTTTAAAAGGGCAACTGAATTATTAGTGGCAGCCGCTGTTTTACTCGTAGTATGTAAAACAAAGAAGTAAATATGTGTATTTTCTTCTTCATAGCCTAACACCCAATTATTATTTGAAGTGGAGTCAGCAGCAGTGAGATAAGATAATTTATAATTACTATTATCTTCTTTCAAAATCATCTTTTTGAAAATTTCTTGAGAACGTTTTTGAAAAGGTAATTCCTTAAAAAAGGCTCTTTTAATTAAACCTAATTGTTCATCTGCAGTAATTGTAAGTGACCCGTCCTTCCAAAATGCATCCATATTGGCACTCACTATACCCTTGCCGTAATGAATAGAATCAATAGTTTTTATGATTGTTTGTCTACCAATTTGATTAATAATATTTTGATAGTAAGCAGTAGAATCCATTGACGCCCAAGAGGCTTGGTTGTGATTAATAATACCTTTATCTAATGCGATTAAACTAGGCAGAATGAAAAAACTACTTAAAGGAGCAGAAGCTGTGTCTTTATAATGAGATAAACCAGCAACGGTAAATTTACCCGAACCGTTTTCTAATAAAGCAAAGCTACCTACTACCCCTGCGCTATCCATTATTTTCACAATAGAGGAATCAATGTTTACATTATTTGGAGTACAAGCAAACAAAACTATAGAGAGAACGAAGGCCACTAGATATTTTTTCATAGGATGTATATTTATCTTAATTATAAATAGGGACTTAATGAGTAGAATTATTTACTATTAAGTCCCTATTATTAAAAACTTATTGAAAGCTTATTCTATACCTAATAATTCTACTTCAAATATTAAAGTAGAGCCTGGCCCAATCATAGGACCCGCTTGACGATCGCCATAAGCTAATTCAGAAGGGATAAACAATCTCCACTTACTTCCTACAGTCATTAATGGTAAAGACTCCTGCCATCCTTTAATCACGCCATTTAATGGGAAGGTAATTGGCTCACCTCTTTGCACAGAACTATCAAATACAGTTCCATCTATTAAAGTACCATGATAATGACATTTTACTTTGTCTTTGATAGTAGGCTTAGTAGTCTCTTTTCCGGCTACTAAAATTTCATACTGAATACCGTTAGGTAAACTAACGACACCTGGTTTTTTAGCATTCTTTACTAAAAATTCTTGTCCTGCTAATTTGTTAGCGGCTGATTTTTCTGCACTCATTGTTTCTTGGTATGTTTTAATACAATTATCTAATATACTATCGATGATGATAGATTTTCCTTCGAAGCCAGCCAATAATCCTTTATTGAAAACGGCTAAATTTATTTTTTGTAAGCCTTGTCCATTTAAGCTCTGGGCAATTCTATAACCTAATGCATAAGAAGCACTGTCTTTCACATTTTTAATAGTTAAAGGAGGTGTAACAGTCATTGCTAATTTTGCATTACCTAGTTTCAATGGTTTAACTGCAGCAGTTGTGGCAGGAGTAGCAGGTACTGTTTTCGCCGCAAGGGATGGCTTTGAATTTGTTTGCGCTTGTACTAATTGCAATGTAGTAACTGCCATTAATACTAAAATTTGTTTTTTCATTATACTCATTATTCTATTTTTAAAAGATAGATGCGGGGACAAAAATACACTATGTATTTAATAATTCGGCAATTCTTTGCGTTACTTTTTCATAGCCCATATCAGCCAGCACTGCTTTCATTTTTTCCGCAATAATAGCAGTACCTAAATTACCGATACTTCCTTCATGGGTATGGGCTAGAGCGGTCGAATAGGTGAATGTACCTGCTTCAATGGAGGCGCCTACTTGCTTATAGGCATCTCTAAAAGGCATACCCGATACTACCAATTTGTTTACTTCTTCTACGCTAAATAAATATTGGTATTGAGGGTCTTCTAATATATCCTTCTTTACTTCCATATTTTGGATCATCAAGCTAGCCATTTCTAGGCAATTTTTAAGCTCGGAGAAAGCGGGAAATAAATGCTCTTTTAATAATTGTAGATCGCGGTGATAACCAGAAGGTAAATTGGTGGTCATCATCATTATTTCATTGGGTAAGGCTTTTATTCTGTTACAATAAGATCTAATCAATTCAAATACATCTGGATTTTTTTTATGCGGCATGATGCTTGAACCCGTTGTCAAATCTTCAGGAAACTGAATGAAACCAAAATTTTGATTCATGAATAATGAAGCGTCCATACTTAATTTAGATAAAGTATCTGCAATATTGGCCATGGCCATGGCCGTTACTCTTTCTGCTTTACCTCTTCCCATTTGGGCATACACTACATTATAGTTCAAAGATTCAAAACCTAATAATTCTGTTGTACGTGTTCTATTAATAGGGAAAGAGGAACCATAACCTGCAGCCGATCCCAATGGATTTTTATTCACTACTTTATAAGCAGCTTGAAGTACAGTCATATCATCTACTAAACTTTCAGCATAAGCCCCTAGCCATAAACCAAAGGAAGAAGGCATGGCCAATTGCAAATGCGTATAGCCTGGTAGTAAATCATTTTTATGTGCTTCACTTTTCGCTTGCAGTAATTTGAAAAATGAATGCACCGATTCCGTTAAACTAATTATTTCTGCGCGTAAAAATAATTTGATATCTACAAGTACTTGATCATTTCTACTCCTAGCGCTATGTATTTTTTTACCTGCATCTCCCAAGGCATCCGTTAATAATATTTCTACTTGAGAATGTATGTCTTCTACGCCCGGGGCTAATGAAAAACTGCCAGTTTGTATTTTTTCATAAATGGCTACCAAGGCTTTTTTAATAGCTATTTGCTCTACTGCAGTTAATAAGCCTACTTCAGCTAACATAGTGGTATGTGCAATGGAACCTAGTACATCATAGGGCGCCAAATACATGTCCATGGCTTGATCGTTACCAATGGTGAATTTTTCCACTAGTTCAGATACCTTATTATTTTTCTGCCAAAGTTTGCTCATGGTTACACTATTTTTTCAAGTAATTGAATATAAGTTAAAATACCTTCCTCTATTTCTTTGCTATAAATAAATTCATCAGCAGTATGAGATCTAGCTGAATCGCCAGGGCCCATTTTTAAAGTAGGAAAAGGCATTAAGGCTTTATCTGATGTAGTTACCGACCCATAGTAGCCTTTACCTAAATCCTTACCTGCTTTGATTAATACATGATCAAGTTCAATGCTAGTGGAACGCAGCCTTAAGCTTCTTGGCTTTACTGCTGCTTGCACATTTTCTTGGATAATAGTTAATACTTCTTCAAAACTATACAGTTCATTCACACGAACATCTACCACTATTTTACAAGTAGAAGGCACTACATTATGCTGTTTATTATCGGTCTCGATAACCGTGACGCTCATTTTTACACTACCTAATAAATCAGATACTTTTTCAAATTGATAATTTTTAAACCATTCAATGTCTGGCAATATTTTATATAAGGCACTGTCCCCCTCTTCTCTTGCAGCATGACCTGCTTTACCCGTAGCCACTACATCTAAAACGAGTAGGCCTCTTTCCGCAATGGCCATTTCCATTTTAGTAGGCTCTCCTACAATGCCAAAATCAATTTTTGGTAGTTGAGGTAATACTAATTCAATACCATCATGGCCAGAAATCTCTTCTTCAGCAGATGCTACAAAAATAATATTGTACCCCAAATTAGGTAAGGCATAAAAATGTAAAAAGCAGGCTATTAAACTTACTAAACAACCGCCTGCATCATTTGAGCCTAATCCATATAATTTACCTTCCTTTTCCATAGGGTTAAAGGGCTCATTGGTATAGCCTTTATTTGGCTTTACTGTATCGTGATGTGAATTCAATAAGATTGAAGGCTTGCTTGCATCAAAATGTAAATTAGCTACCCAAATATTATTTTTAATGGCGTTTACTTTTATATTTCTATCTGTAAAAAATTGAGTAAGCGCTAAGGCTGTCTTATCTTCTTCTTGGCTAAAAGAAGGAATAGCGATTAATTTTTTTAATAAATCGGTGGCCTCTTTTTGTAAGAGGTTAGTATTTGTATTTTGTATATTCTTTTCTTGTGACATTAGTTGGTGATTGTTGTACCTGCGGTACCATTCATTAATTCATTCATTTTTTCAGCCTTTCCAATAATAACTGATTGCACACCATTATCAAGGGCTGCATAGGCGTTGTCTATTTTAGGGATCATTCCTTCAAAAATGAGTTTTTGATCTTTAAGTTTAGCGTACAAAGGCCTATTAATATGTGCAATGACAGATCTAGGATCATTTATATCCTTTAACACGCCTTCTTTTTCAAAACCATAAATTAAATGCACTTTATAGCTAGAAGCTAGTGCAGTAGCCAAACTTTGCGCAATCGTATCAGCATTGGTATTTAATAGTTGCCCCTTACCATCATGGGTTATGGGAGCCACTACTAATTTAGTGTTGGTGGAAAGTAATTGTAGAAGCAAATTGGTATTCACTGCATCAATATCTCCCACAAACCCATAATCAATACTATCATGCGTTCTTTTATGTGCTTGAATTAAATTACCATCAACACCCGATAAGCCCATTGCATTTATACCCAATGCTTGTAGTTGTGCTACTATATTTTTATTGATATAACCAGCATACACCATGGTCACAATTTTCAAACTTGCTTCGTCCGTAATTCTTCTACCTTCCACCATGGTTTGTTCAACACCCATGGACTGAGCTATACTTGTAGCCATTTTACCACCCCCATGTACTAAAATAACTTGGCCTTTTACTTTCGCAAAAGATTGCAAGCAAGTAGTTAACAATACAGGATTGTCAACAATATTGCCTCCTATTTTAATTACATATAATGATTCCATATTTGATTTAAATAACTTTTTCGAATTAAATTAATTATTGATTGATTTTAAAATTTCAGCTAAGACCGCCTGTGCAGCCCATACTCTATTGGAAGCTTCCTCTGTTACCAAACTATTGGGGCCATCTAAAATTTCATCACTTAATTCTACATTTCTTCTAACGGGTAAGCAGTGCATGATTTTTGCATTATTCGTAAGTGCTAATTTTTTATTCGTCATCATCCAAGCAGCATCTGTAGTTAATACTTTTCCATATTGTTCATAGCTACTCCAGTTTTTTACATAAACAAAATCGGCCTCTTTTAATGCTTGGTCTTGGTTATGCTCAATAGTAGCACCTTTAGTAAATTCCGAAGAAAGGGCATAAGCTTCCGGATGTGTTATCACAAAATTGGCTTCTCCCCATGCGCCCATCCATTCACTAAAACTATTGGCCACACATTGTGGAATTGGTTTGATATGTGGGGCCCATGTTAATACTACTTTAGGTTTTTTACTTTTAAAATTTGAATTGGAGACGATTGATTCTTGAATCGTAATTAAGTCTGTAAACGACTGCAAGGGATGTAAAGTAGCTGACTCTAAACTTACAATAGGTATACCAGCATACTTAATAAATTGATGAATAATTTTTTCGCTGTAATCAATTTCTCTGTCTACTAATGTAGGAAAAGTACGAATACATAATATATCAAAATAATT
>JBAXWU010000087.1:0-6609 GCA_037128235.1 Chitinophagia bacterium
GGTCAGCGGTTCGAACCCGCTATTCTCCACATTTTAATTTATTTTTTTCAATGCCTTCAATCTTCAGGCTTTCTCTTATTTTATTATTTTCAAGTATCTCCCTATTTTCAATGGGGCAACAGCCTGCCATTCTAATTAAAGTAGTGGACGCTAAATATAATCCTGTTGGATTTGCGAATATTTCTATTCTAAATAAAATAGATAGCACAAAAATTTCCAATGCAATTACCGATAGTATTGGCATTACAAAAATAAACCTAGGACCAAAAGCTAGTTATACCATTAAAGTATCGGCTATAGGATACAAGAAGTTCAGTAAAGATTATTTTATAAATGATCAAAGTTCTATAGCCATTAAACTTACCGAAGACCCCACCCAATTAAACGAAGTAGTGGTAAAGTCTTCTAAGGCCTTAATTCGTCAAGAAGATGATAAGTCAGTGGTAGATCCGGAGGCATTAGCTGCCAGTTCAACTAATGCCTATGAAACAGTGGAGAAAGTACCTGGTGTTTTTATTGACCAAGATGGTAATATCTATTTAAATGGCCTTTCACCTGCAGGGGTGCAAATAAATGGGCGCGATTTAAAAATGAGTGCTGCTGATATTGCCATTTTATTAAAAAGTTTACCGCCTAATGCTATTCAAAAAATTGAATTAATAAGAACACCCTCTGCAAAATACGATGCTTCGGGTGGAGGGGGACTTGTGAATATTATTCTAATGAAAGGGGTTAAAATTGGTATCAATGGCTCGGTGAATACAGGGTTTTCACAAGGTGTATATGGCAATCAATACTTAGGGTTTAACTTCAATAATAATAACGATAAATTAAGTTCTTATGTGAATGCGCAGTATGGTAATAATAATGGCTATACCATTACCAATTCAGATAGAATATTAAACATTGATTCAGCATTAAGACAAGAAGCAAGAGCAGTCTCGCCCAATAATTATTTGAATTTGGGTTATGGTTTTGGTAAAACAATTAAAGAAAAATGGGAACTTAACTATGATGGTAGAATGAGTCAAAACAAGTTTGATAATACAACCAATAGCCAGTCGTACTTACATCAAATTTCCAATAATCAAAATACAGGGAATTTGCAATCTTATGTAAACAATAAGGGGACGAATAATTTTATGAATCAGTCCTTTCGAGTGAAGTTAAAATTGGACACCGTGGGCGGAGAGTGGGTGAATGATATCTCTTTTAATTTTTCAAAAAGTAGTACCGATCAAAATTATTCGAATTTATTATTATCGAAAAATACAAGCACAGGAGGGGATGGAGATTATGGTAATGATAGAAATTATTTTACTTATCAATCTGATATCAGAAAAAAATTAAAGGGTATAAATATAGAGTCGGGTATTAAAACCTCGGTTTTAAATTTTAATAATAAATCTAATTATACTAAAAATGTAGCAGGTCTTATCACACCCGATCCTTTTCGTACCAGTAGTTTTAACTATACAGAGCAAATTAATGCAGCCTACTTACAAGGTTCTAAAACCTGGGGCCCTGTAGTTTTAAAAGTAGGTTCAAGACTAGAGCAAACCATTATGCAGGGGCATCAATACATTCCAAAAGACACTAGTTTTTCAGTCAATAGAACGGACGCCTTCCCTTATGTGTATTTGAGTAGAAAAATTTTGATGATTATGAATTATGAATTGAGAGGTTTTTTAGTGTACCGAAAAACCATCAGTAGACCTTCTTATGATTATTTAAACCCCTTTGCAAAATACATCGATCCCTTTTTATATGAAGTAGGTAATCCTAATTTAAAGCCTCAATTTACAAGTAACTATGAGGCCAATATTAGTGTGGACGACAAGCCTTTATTTGCCTACGGAGTCAATGAAACCACCGATATCTTTACCAATGTGGTGTATCAGTCGCCTACTAATAAACAAGTGAGTTACCGTACTTATGATAATTTAGGGAAGAGTAGAGAAACTTATTTTAGAATTATTGGAGTCATTCCTCCGGGTAAAAAGTTTTTCGCAGTACTAGGAACTCAGTATAATAGAAATAACTATAATGGATTTTACGAAGGCAAGCCCATTGTTTTTAACAGAGGTACTTGGTCTGTATTTACTTTTCAATCGCTTAAGTTAGATGGACTATCAACCATGACACTGAATGGTTTTTGGAGATTCAAAGGACAGCAACAATTTTATGAATTGTCCGATTTTGGAACTTTGAACGCCACCATTAACAGACAATTTTTAAAGAAAAAATTAACCATTACCGCTAGCTACAACGACTTCTTATTTACCAGTAACAATCATTTCGAATACCATCAAGGAACACAGAATGCAAAAGGTTATAGAGAGTCGGATTCAAGAAGAGTAGGAATTTCTCTTCGTTATAATTTTGGTATCAAGCCTAAGGAGAATAAGATGGACATGCTAGATCAAGGCGCCGAAAGAAACTAGGTTTTTTTTAGTAACCTAATTTTCTGTATTCATCTTCTTAATGAATCTTATTGTTTAATATACTTACTTACCTAGTTGTTCTATTAATGCAAATACAGTCATTGAGCCCATTGTTACCACTACCATCCAACCCATCATTTCAATCCATAGTGGGTATTTAAATTGTTTTAAGATGGGTAATTTTCTTCCTGCAATTAACATAATAGCTAAGGCAAATGGTAAAATAAATCCATTCACTAAACCTGCCATTAATAAAAGCTCTTTAGGTTTACCTAAAATAACAAATAAGGAGGTAGATAAAATAATAAATGCAGAAATAACCTTACGCTCGTTTTGGAGCAGTTTAATTTTTGTATTTTTTATAAAACTATAAGATGTATAAGAGGCGCCTATGACAGAGGAGATAGCGGCGCTCCATAATACAATTCCAAAAACAAATAAACCCCATCTTCCTGCAGCCGATTCAAATATAGTGGCAGCGGGATTATTTTTATCTAAATGAATTCCTTGGCTAACAATACCTACTGCTGCAAGAAATAAAATATAACGCATAAAAGAAGAAATTAAAATACCACGGCTTGCGCTTTTGGTAACAAACTTCATATGTTCCCTGCCCGAAATACCTGCATCAATTAACCTATGTGCACCTGAAAAAGTAATATAGCCTCCCACCGTGCCGCCTACAATAGTTACAATAGCCAATAATGAAATTTTTTCTGGAATAAAACTATGGTGCACGGCTTCTAAAATAGGAGGGTGTGCAGCGTATACAATAATTAAAGTAAGTCCAATTTTTATAATGCCTAAAACTTTAGTAAGCTGGTCTAACATTTTTCCAATTTCTTGAATCCAAAAAATGATAATGGCCACCAGGCCACTAATAATAGCACCTTTGGCAAATGAAATACCTGTTAAAATATTTAAAGCTAGTCCGCAGCCTGCAATATTTCCAATATTAAATGCAAAGCCTCCGAGAATTACTAAAATAGAAAGTAGATGACCTAGTCCTGGAAAAACTTCATTGGCAATTTCTTGGGCACGCATACCGCTTAAGGTAATGGCTCTCCAAATATTTATTTGTGCACCAAAATCTAAAATAATAGAAATTAAAATGACAAATCCGAAACTGGTTAATAATTGTTCGGTATAAAACGAAGTTTGTGTTAAAAAACCGGGACCAATAGAAGAATTCGCCATTAAAAATGCAGCACCCAAACCCAGGCCTGTCATGGAAGGTAGGGGACGGCCTTGATTAAGCTTGTGTAATTTCAATCTGATTATTTTTTAATGTAGTATGAATGGCTTTGGCAAATTCAACAGCATTGATGCCATCTCCATGAATACAAATAGTATCTGCTTCAATTTCAATGGGGTCGCCTTGAATGGTATTTACTTGATGCTTTTGTACAATCTCTAAAACTTGCTTACAAGCCTGCTCTACTTCATGTATCATGGCATGTTCTAAATACCTTGGTGTTAAATGTCCGTCTAATTGATAAGTTCTATCGGCAAAAACTTCATTCGCAAATGGTTGACCTATTTTTTTTGCTTCTTGAATAGTTTTACTTCCACTTAATCCATAAATAATAATATCGGAATCGATAGCTTGAATGGTTTGAATAAAAATTTTACTTAAGCCTGCATCTTTAGCACAATCATTGTATAAAGCGCCATGCAATTTGACATGATGCATTTTAGCACCTAAAGGAATAGCTACTTTTTCAAAAATATAAATTTGTTCAGCGATAAGTTCTGCCATTTCTAAAAGAGATAGCATTTGAGAAATACGACCAAAATTTTCTCTATCAGGATAACCAGGATGCGCACCCACTGCCACATTATGCTCTAAGGCTAACTCAATTGTTTTTTTCAGTGTATCTAAATTACCTGCATGAAATCCGCATGAAATATTGGCACTACTTATATAGGGCATGATTTGAGCTTCATTGCCCATGCCTTCGCCCATGTCGCAGTTAAGATCTATGGATGAATTTTTTTTCAATTTGTTGATATAATTTATGCGCAGTATCAATTGTGGTTTCCCTAAAATGAATACTTGTTTGATTGGATACTTGCGCAAGCCTAGGTAAATCTACCAAAATAATTTGACCCAAATTAGCATAGCCTCCAATGGTCTGGTGGTCGGCCATTAAAACCATCAGCTCTCCGTTAGGTAGTAATTGTAAAGTACCTCTGGTAACTGCTGCCGATAAGTATTGATTGGGTTTATTAAGTTGAAGCAAGGCTCCCTTAAGGGGGTAGCCCATTCTATTAGCCTGCCTTCCAATATGATATTCAGTGCTTAAGAATACTTTTTGTGATTCCTGCGTTAAATCATTCCAAGCAGGCCCTGTTATGAATTGAAGGGGGGCAGTAGAAAATACATGGCTTTGAATTTCTTGGATAGTTGTAGTTTTCCCTTCATAAACTTGCAGTTGATTTGAACTATTAAATAATGGCTGCTCCGAAGCCTCCCATTCAAATTGAGCGTCTTTTTGAATGCTTTTTGCAAAATAACTATGACTATTTAACCAGGCTTCTTCTTTTATTTTTCCTTGAATGGCAACATAAGCAACTCTTCCTTGTAAAGGTTTTAAAAATTGCAAAACATCATTTTGTTTTACTTCAATGGGGGTATTTAAGGCAATACTTTTTTCATTCAGCAAAGGCACAAAATTAGCACCACTAATACAAATTGTATGGGCCTGCGTAAAACTAAAACTGCTTGCTGGAAAATGAATTTCAAAAACAGGGGCATTGATAGGGTTGTTTACAATATAATTAGCCAACCTCGCCGATTGATAATCTAAATAACCATTCGCTTGAATACCTAAATGCTGGTAACCGTAGCGACCTATGTCTTGGATCGTATCTGCAATACCTTTTTTTATAATTTGAATGGCCATAAAAAATTATTTATATTCATTTAATTTTTCAAATTCAGAAAAAGAAATAGAATAAAACTGTATTCGATTACCGGCTTCTAATTTCCCTAAAATAGAAGGGTCTTTATCAAAAATTTTAATAGGTGTTCTTCCAATAATTTGCCAACCACCCGGAGAATTCATAGGGTATATACCTGTCTGCATGCCAGCAATGCCAACACTTCCGGCCTGTACTTCTTTTCTAGGGGAAGCATGCCTTGCTATTTGTATTAATTCATTTACTTTACCCATATAAGCAAATCCAGGTAAAAATCCCAAGCAATACACTAAGTAAGTTTCTTCAGTATGTATTTTTATAATTTCTTCAATAGAAATTTTATTTTTAGATACTATATTTTCTAAATCAATACCCAAAAGTTCGTCATAGCATACAGGAATTCGAATTATTTTTTCTATTGCTGTAGAACTATTTTTTTCAATTAAATTATTATTTGTTTTTATTTTTTTAATAGAATTTACTAATTCAATATCTACAGCAGCACTTTTGAAAGCCGTTAATAAAGCGTTTCCGAAATCAGTAAGAGAATGATTATGTATGGATGCTATTTCATTTTTATAAAATAAATCAATATCATATACTAGTGTAAGTGTATGATAGGAGGGAATTAATTCTTTTATAAAATCAAAATGAAATGTTTCAATACTTTTTTTAAGCGCCATAATTTTTTCTATAATTGCTTCGCTCATTTTTTCTTCTAATGAAAAAACAAGGGCATGGTCTCCCAGTATTTGAAGCTTCCAATTAGTATTTTCAAAATTTGTTTTCATGAGGTCAAAAGATAGGAAAAAATTAAAAATGAGGCCAAATTCAAATTTTTAGACTTAGTTCTACTAAAATGCCAAAAAAGCCCAAAAAACTAATGAAATTAAACTGCTGTATGTGTAAATAATACACACCTACTAATAATAGTTAGCGTATAAAGAACACTTTTTAATAAAATGTTCAAAAAAACTGAGTTAAACAGTTTGTGATGTTAAGAAACTGTTATATTATTGGGTTACGATTGTATAAAATTTTAAAATCAAACCCGAACACTATGCGAAAAATTCTACGTTTAATTACGGTTCCTTTGTTACTATTGGGCCTTGTTGCGTCTGCGCAAACAAGAACCATCAAAGGACAAGTAGTTTCAGCTACAGACGGTAAAGCCGTTGCTGGTGCTACTATTTCAGTTAATGGACAAAAGGTCTCTGCTATTGCTAGCGAAGATGGTTCATTC
>JBAXWU010000088.1:0-6585 GCA_037128235.1 Chitinophagia bacterium
TTCACTCTTCTTTTTAATTCTGAATGAAGTGAATTAGCCTTTACAGGGAACTTAGGGGTAATCAGATGCATGTTTGACATAGTCGATCGTTATATTATACAAAGAAAAGGCAAATAGCAATAAGACTAGGCATTATTCTCTGATATTTATCCGAACGTTTAATAATTCTATTTATTATGTAAGCAATTGTTAAATATATCCACATAGATGGGATAAGTAAAAATGAATTTTGACGAGATATTTCGTTGATTTGAATAATAATTGAAACCTAACCTATGCAAAAAGAAGCCGAAATTAGCGCCCTATTTAAGCTAATAGACGACCCTGATGAAGAAGTATTTAATACCATTGCAGACAGGTTACTCAATTATGGCACCCCTATTATTCCCGACCTAGAACATCTTTGGGAAAATACCTTGGACGAGGCTACATTAGAACGCATTGAAATCATGATTTACAAGCTGCGTTTGCAAGATTTAAAAGAAGCGTTTATTGAATGGAAATCCAAACCCGAACCCTCTTTATTTGAAGGTGCTATACTAGTTACTAAATTTCAATTCCCAGAATTAGCCATTGACAGCTTACGCCATCAAATAGAAAAAATTAGGCGTAATATTTGGCTTGAATTAAATAACTATTTAACGCCATTGGAACAAGCCAATGTGATTAGAAATATTTTATTTAGCTACTATCAAATAAAGGGTGTAGAAGTGAACTATGAAAAGCCAGAAGAATTTTTAATTTCAGCGCCATTACAATCTAAAAAGGGGAATGCCATTGCGAATACTTTATTATACGCAGAGCTTTGTCAACAACTAGAAATACAGGCACAGTTTATTAATATTCCAAAGCAATGCATTATTGCTTTTTATGCGTCGGACTGGGACCCTGAAGAAATAGTACCCAACCCTCAAGAATTTATTCAATTCTATGTAGAGGGTACCACCGGCAATGCCTTTTCTCAAAAAGATTTAGATCAATATATGATTAGATCCAACATAGAGCCAAAGAATAGTTATTACAAAGCTTTATCTAATGTCAAAATCATCAAAAAACATTTACTAGAATTTGCAAAATGTTTTAGTAGCCCTACCCTTCAATACAAACAAAAGGACCTTACCGATTTAGCTAATTTATTGGACTAATTGTTGAACGTATTATTGAACGCATAATTGAACTGAGCTTTGTACCTTTGTAAGTAAATAAAAAACTATGATTCAGTGGGATGATTTTACCAAGGTAGATATTCGTTGCGGTACTATCTTAACTGCTGAGGTTTTTGCAAAAGCCAAAAAACCAGCCTACCAACTAAGTATCGATTTTGGTAGCCTTGGTATTAAAAAGTCTTCCGCTCAAATCACAGCTCATTATAGTATTGACAATTTAATTGGAAAGCAAGTGGTTGCCGTGGTGAATTTTCCTCCTAAGCAAATTGCTAATTTCATGAGTGAATGTCTTGTATTAGGTGTATACGATACTCAAAATGAAGTGGTATTATTGCATCCCTCACAACCAGTACAAAATGGACAACAAGTCGGTTAATGGAAACTAAATACACTCAAATATATCATAGCCCCATTGGTGTTATTAAAATAGTAGCCTCCGAATTTTGTATTGAAGAGCTGGTTTTTGTAGAAGCGGATGCTGTATCAAAAATAAATTTGTCCGAGCATTCACCCCCTGTGATTCAACAATGCATTGATGAACTGATAGAGTATTTTGCGGGAGGTAGAAGAAGTTTTTCAGTAGCGATTAACCAGGAGGGCACCGAATTTCAACAAAGAGTTTGGAAAGAATTATACGAAGTACCTTTCGGAAAGAATTTAAGTTATGGTGAACTTGCCAAAAAAATGAGTGACCCTAATGCTATTAGAGCAGCTGCTTCTGCCAATGGTAAAAATAAAATAGCCATTATAGTGCCCTGTCATAGAATTGTAGGCGCAGATAGATCTCTAGTGGGATATGCCTGGGGCAAGGCTAGAAAAAAATGGTTAATGCAACATGAATTTAGACTGGCGCTTGGGGTGCAAACCTTATTTTAAAATAGAGCCATCAAAACCAAAGGGTAATAAATGAGTGGCCGATTGAAGTACCATTACTTTACCCGACATTCCCGCCATAATAATCTTAATGGGTGATTGAAACCTGTTTTCATAGTCTAATAAAGACTGTCTACACATACCACAAGGCGATATAGGCTCTACTGAAGGCTTACCTACCGGTTCATAGCTAATGGCGATGGTTTGTATTTTTTCATGTGGAAATTGGCTTCCTACACTATTTAATAAAGTACGCTCAGCACAAATACCTACGGGGAAACTAGTACTTTCTTGATTTGAACCTATAATAATTACATTGGAGCTTAATCTTGCAGCAGCCCCTACTTTAAAATGGGAATAAGGGGCATAGGCAGTCTCAGTTGCTTTTTTCGCTGCTTCTAAAAGTTCTTGATCCGAACTTGATAATTGATTTGAATTATCTAACAAATCATATTCGAATTCAAATTTTTGCTGCATATAATTTTTTTAAGTGCTTTATTTAATTAAATTAAATAGTCGATTCCATCTAATAGACTTATTATAACTGAACCAAATTAAGGCGGCTCTTCCTACAATATGCGTTTCAGGAACAAAACCCCAGTATCTACTATCTTGACTTCTATGGCGATTGTCTCCCATCATCCAATAGTAATCAAGTTTTACTGTATAAGTAGTGGTAGCTGCTCCATTAATAAAGTATTGACCATTTTGTTTTTCTATACTATTGTGTTCGTAGTTGGTAATGAGTCGGCGGTAAATTTCAATGGTAGAATCATTTAAATTAATGACATCTCCTTTTTTAGGAATACGTATAGTTCCAAAATTATCTACCGACCATGGCGCATGTACAACATCATTTGGAAAAGTATTGCCAATTAAATTATCTACATAAAAACTCATCTCTTTCACTTGTGGTAATTTACGCAAGCTGGCTGCAGCCCCAGTGGTCATATTAATAACATAGGTATTAGGCCTTCCTTCCATTACTTTAAAATCGGAGCTGGCTTCATTTATATTAATGCCAATGGTATCTTCTATAAAGCTTTCTGGAATAGCTGTACCGTCTGTTACTACAATATATTCTGTTTGTGCAGAAGGGGACACATAGGCAGGCTTATCATTGACCCATAACCTACTTTCTTTTACTTGAATAATATCTCCTGGAATACCTACACATCTTTTAATATAATTATCGGTTTTATCAATTGGATGCACCAAAATAGGATAATCGGCTTGCAATTTTTCTCTATTATTATTATACTCGGGCGTTCTTAATACATCATAATAAGGAAACTTAGATCCAAATTCTGGTAAGTTGATAATGGTATCCCCTGCCGGAAAATTAAAAACTACTACATCGTTTCTATTAATATTTCTAAACTTAGGTAATCTTTGATAATCGAGTTGCACCCATTTTACATAAGAAGGGGTGGTAGGTGCTCCCGGTAAAGTATTGTGAACAAAAGGAAAAGAGATAGGTGTTTGAGGAACTCTTGCCCCATAAGTTAGCTTGTCTACAAATAAAAAATCATTCACTAACAATGTTTTTTCCATACTCTCTGTAGGAATCACATAAGCTTCAAATAAGAAGGTTCTAATTAAAGTAGCAGCCACAATAGCAAATACACCTGCATCAATCCATTCTCTGGATGCGGGTTTATGATAATGTGCTAAGGCCTGCTCCCCATACCATTTTTCTTTTTCAGAAAAGCCTAAATAAGGTAAATAGATAAAAGGCAGAAAAACGGTTAATGCATGTTGAATTACATTTACCTTTTTAAAATGCATGGTAAAAATAATAGAAATCCAAAGACTAATAAATTGTCCTAAAATGGGAATAAGCTGTAACCAAAACCAAATTTTTGGAATAGAGCATAGCCTTACCACTTCCCAAGTATTGTAGATAGGAATCATTGCCTTTGTTTTATCCCCTCCTGCTTTTACAAGCATGCTATACATACCAATATGCCAACCCAACCAAAAAATAATAAAGAAAGCTAGTCCCATAAATAAGAGATTATTGTTATAACAAAAATATCCCTTTGTGAGGGATATTTATAAAAAGATTTAGAATTAACTGATTTTTAATTTAAAAGGCTTAAAAGAAGGATGAGGTAAAGAAAACCTTTATTTGTCATTACTTGTACTGATGCATTACCTCTTTAATTAATTTAACCGTTCTACTAATATCAGGGATAGCCAATGCTGTTAAATTAGGTGCATAATGCATAGGTGCATCGGCACTAGTTATTCTTCTAATAGGAGCATCTAAATAATCAAAGCCTTCTTTTTGTATGCGATAACTTAATTCAGAAGATACAGAGGCAAATGGCCATTGCTCTTCCACAATGACTAGTCTATTTGTTTTCTTCACACTTTCTAAAACAGTCATCCAATCTAATGGACGAATAGTTCTAAGATCAATCACTTCTGCACTAATACCTTCCTTCTCTACTTCTTCAGCTGCACCCAATGCCACTTTCATCATCTTGCTATAAGATACAATGGTAATATCACGACCTGGTCTTTTTACATCGGCAAGCCCTAATGGAATATAATATTCTTCATCGGGCACATCGCATTTATCGCCATACATGACTTCACTTTCCAAGAACATAATAGGATCTTCTTCATAACGTATAGCCTGCTTTAATATACCTTTTGCATCATATCCATTAGAAATAGAAACTACTTTAATACCTGGTATATTGGCTAAACAACTTTCAAAAGCAGTTGAATGTTGGGCTCCTAATTGTCCCGCACTTCCGTTAGGCCCTCTCATGACTATAGGACAGCCAATTTGACCTCCACTCATGGCTAGCATCTTACTAGCAGTATTCAATATTTGATCCAAGGGCAGTACCGCAAAGTTCCAAGTCATAAACTCCACAATGGGTCTTAATCCATTCTGTGCAGCCCCAACCGCCACCGCTGTAAAGCCTAATTCTGATATAGGCGTATCAATAATACGTTTAGCGCCAAATTCAGCTAACATACCCTGGCTTACTTTATAAGCGCCATTGTATTCAGCTACTTCCTCCCCCATTAGCAAGACTCTTTCGTCCCTTCTCATCTCCTCGCTCATGGCTTCTCGGATGGCTTCTCTTAAGGCAATTGATCGCATGAATAACTATTTAATTTGAGTTGCAAAAATAGAGATTTATAAAGGAAAAAAGTAATTATAGGGCATAAAAAAATCCCCTCAGCCTGAGCTAGTCAGGAGAGGGGATCTAAAATCTAACCCACCCTAAAAAGAATTATAATACGTTATATGCAAAACTTATATAGTATAAGCCACCAATTTTTGGACTACCATATGAAGTATAGTAATATTTATTCATGACGTTCGTGCCACCTAATTTAATCAAAGACTTCACTTTAGGTAGTCTATAAGTAAGAACAGCATCTAATGTATTGAAAGAAGATATTTTACCTGTTACGAAAGTACCCTCATACATAACCTCATCTTGGTAGTGTAAATTAATATTAAAGCCTAATCTGTTATTCATTAATAAACCTGGGTGGCTGAAACCGAAGTTAGCTCTCCAAGTAGGTGTATTGAAATAAGAAATAAAGCCAGCAGGTAAGTCACCAATTTCGTCTGTATAAATACTAGAAGTAAATACAAAACGATTAGGTAATAAATAATCTACTGAAGCACCCCAACCTTTTGTAGAAACATTGGCAGTTGAGTTAGTAGAAATACTGTAACCGATACGCTTATTAGCATCTAATACATCATAAACACTTGGGTTAGCTGCATTTCTTGATTGCAACACTGTTACACCACTAATGAAATTCTCATAGTGACCTGTGTATGCGTAGAAGTCAATTAATAATTTTTTGCCAATCAAAGTTTTATAACCTAATTCAAAAGAATTCATTGATTCTGGCTTAAACTCTCCAAATACTTGTTGCTTCAATAAAGAAGGATTTGGAGCACCTACAGCAGCAGAAGCACCAAATGCAGTTACGCTCGCTAAAGTATAAGCAGGGTTTGTATTAAACTTGTAGTAATCTCTTAATTGAGGCAAACCTCCCATTAAACGTGTACCACCACCTACTAACAAGTTAATCCATTGGTTTTGTGTAGAAGGGAAACGATAAGCACTTTGGTAAGAAAGACGAATGTTATTGTCTTCCGCAACTTTAACTACAGCAGAGAATCTTGGAGTGAATTTACCAGCGAAGTTGGTGTTTTTATCATAACGTCCAGAGAAAGATAATTTCAAAATATCTCCAAAGAATTTCTTAGAGATTTGAGAATAAGCACCAGACTCATTGATATATAAACGACCTGTAGTATCAGCAAACAAAGTTCCTTGAGAATTCAAAGTATACATTTTTGCACTACCACCTACTAACCAGTCAATGTCATATTTATTTAAATTCAACATTTCAGTTAAATTCAAAGTACCTTCTGCAACACTTAAAGTAGACTTATCTAAGAACTTACCACCTCCTTTAGAAATAGGCGTACCAGCTAGTGTTTGGAAAAGTGAATTATCACCTATATGACCAACTGGTCTACCAGCATCAGCTATTA
>JBAXWU010000089.1:0-6278 GCA_037128235.1 Chitinophagia bacterium
AAAATTTCTTTAATTGTACTTTTAATTTCTTCTTTGTTTAAAGGGGTGACGGTTCCTCCACACGGCATTAATGAAGGAAAAATTTATACTTATGATGGCACCAACGGTGCTTTACTCTTACTAGTAAGTTTAGTTTCTGTATTTTTTACTTATGGAGGCTATCAACAAACTATTAATTTTGGATCGGAAGTAAAATCGGCCAAGACCATGCAAAGAGGAATTGTAGTAGGCATACTAGTAGTGCTATTTTTATACTTAGCCATCAACTACACTTATATTAAAGTCATTGGTTTTGACCAGATGAAAAATGCCAATGCCATTGGTTCTTTATTATTTGAAGCTTGGTTTGGAAAATTTGGTGCCAAGGTTTTTGATTTTGCCATGGTGCTAAGTGTGCTTGCCTATGTGAATGTAATATTAATGAGTAACCCTCGTGTAATGTTTGCCATGAGTGAGGATAAAGTACTACCTGCCATCTTTCAAAAGAAACATCCTAAAACCGATGCCCTTGTGCCTGGCTTAACTGTATTTGCTATTACTACTATACTAGTTACTTTTTTTGGTAAAGGGGTAGACGATGTACTAAGCTTTAGTATCTTTTTAGATTGTATGGGTATGAGCACTTCGGCCGCTACCTTACTTATATTAAGAAGAAAAAATCAGGGCGATAGCGCTGTTACTGGAGCATTAAGAAAATGGACACCAATTTTCTGTGTGGTTTTTGTGCTTTCCTATGCCTTAGTGGCTTGCGCGGTGGTCATTGATAAGCCCTATTCTGCATTAACAGCTGTTATCTTATTATGTATTGTCCTGGTATTATATAGAGTCTTTTATTACAAGCCTTCTAAATAAATAAGGGGCATCATCCTGCCACTTAAACCCCATTTTAGAGGCATCTTGGCTTTGTTTATGACGAAAAAAGTTAATTTCTAGCCTTTCATCGTTACTAATTGCTGTTCAGCGCTTGCCTTTTCCGTCTGTCTAAAAATTACTGAACTAGCCCTTTATGTAGTATTTTTGTACTGTAAAAAGAGTTCTAACAATACATTACATGAAATACATAATAACAATAAGCTTATTTTTCTCTTCCATTAGCTTGATGGCACAAGAACCTGCAAAGTGGGATCTTAGATCTTGTGTGGAGTATGCCATTCAACATAATATCTCCGTGCAGCAAGCAGATGTGCAGGCAAGACTAGCCAAACTTCAGGCCGATTTAGCCAAGTCTAACAGGCTTCCCACTGTTAGTGGTTCCAGTGGTATGGGTTTAAGGCTAGGTCGTTCTATTGACCCTACTACCAATGGTTTCTCTAATACTCAATTTTTGTACAACAATTTTGGAGTGAATGGAGGCGTGCAATTATTTAATGCAGGCAGGTTAAAAAATAATGCAGAAGCAAGTAGTTTAAGTTGGTATGCAAGCGAAACCGACAAACAAACTATTGCCAATGATATTTCATTGAATGTGGCTACTTTTTATTTACAAATATTATCGGCCATTGAACAAACTGAAATTGCTAAAATTCAAATACAACAAACAAAGGAACAGTTAGCGGCTACTTCTAAAAGAGTAGAAGTAGGCTTACTACCTGAATTAAATTTATTAGAATTAGAAACACAATTAGCGAATGATAGCAGTAGTTATATCACTGCCATTTCTAATGTGCAACAAGGCAAGTTAAATTTAATGGCCTTATTGAATTTAGACGCCTCTAAGAATTTCGATATTGTGGCGCAACCGGTGGATCAAATTAAAATGCAATCCTTCGCGGATTTACAACCCGATTATGTATTTAATTTTGCTTCTCAAAACTTACCCAATGTAAAAGCAGCCGCATTAAGAGTGAAGGCCGCACAAAAAAATACCTTGGTAGCAAAGGCAAGTTTTTATCCTACTATTAGTTTTGGATACAACTTAACATCTAATTTTTCTAATCAATTCAATTATATAAGTGGGTACGAGATGAATGGTTTTACTACCCCCACTGCTGCTTCGCCATTTGTAAGTGTAAATAATGCTAAATATTTTGTTCAATCACCTATTTACACACCTATTTCTTCAACCCGCAATTGGAGCTCCGTTTGGAATGGATGGAATACACAAGTAGGCAATAACTTTGGTCAAAGCGTGGGCTTGCAAATGTCTATTCCTATTTTCAATGGTAATCAATCTAAAATTGCCTTCAAGCAATCTAAATTGAATTTGCAAAGTGTAACCTTACAAGAAGAAAATACACAAAGAAAATTAAAGCAAGATATTTACGCAGCCTATACCAACGCAGTAGTTTCCTTTAATAAATTGAATGCCACTCAGAAAGCATTGAACGCTGCTGAAAAAACCTACCAATTTGCAAGTAAAAGGTATGAATTGGGTTTACTAGGCACCATTGAATTATTAAATAATCAAAATAACTACCTAAAAGCTAAAGTAAATTTTAAAACAGCTCAGTACGAGTATGTATTTAGAATTAAATTATTGGAGTTTTATAAAGGAGAAGCATTAACATTATAAGAAAAAATATAAGCAGTAAAAAATAAATACAATGAATAAGAAAGTAATTTGAATAAGCGTTTCAGTAGTAGCCGTAATAGCGCTTTTGGTAGGGCTTAAAAAAGCAGGCGTTATTGGCAAGGTCGATGGTACTGAAGTAACTACTGAAAAAGTACAATTAAGAACTATTACCGAGTCGGTGAATGCAAGTGGTAAAGTATATCCTGAAGTGGAAGTAAAAGTGAGTCCAGATATTTCTGGTGAAATTGTGAACTTATTTGTTGAAGAAGGAGATAAGGTAACCAAGGGACAAGTATTGGCTAAAATTTATGCCGATATTTATTCTTCACAAAGAGACCAAGTGACTGCAAGTGTGAATCAAGTAAAAGCGCAATACGAGAACGTGAAAGCGGCATTAAGTGGCTTAAAAACGGCTTATGATAATAGCAAGGCTACTAACGAACGTTATAAAAAATTATTTGCCGATAAAATTGTTTCAAGATCTGAATACGAGCAAACAGAGCAAGCATTTCGTTCTGCAGAGTCTTCTTATAATTCAGCAAAAGAATCTATTAAAAGTGGAGAAGCGCAAATTCAAGGGGTGAGAGCGCAATTGGCAAGAGCTGAAAAAGATTTAGCCCGTACTATTATTACATGTCCCATGGATGGTATTATTAGTTTAATGAATGTAAAAAAAGGAGAGCGTGTGGTAGGTACTGCTCAAATGACGGGTACTGAAATGATGCGTGTGGCCGATATGAAAAGCATTGAAGTAAGAGTAGATGTGGGAGAGAATGATATTACAAAAGTTAAATTAGGTGATACTGCTTTAGTAGAAGTGGATGCCTATAATAATAGAAAGTTCAAAGGCATAGTCTATAAAATTGCCAACCCAATTACCTCTACTGCAAATACAGCAAGTTCTTCTGCTGAAGTAGCCAATTATAAAGTACATATTAGATTACTTGCAGAAAGCTATACCGATTTAGTAAAGGATAATAATATTTTTCCTTTCAGACCAGGTATGACGGCAAGTGCTGATATACAAACAAAATCAAAACTAAATGTAGTAACTGTTCCATTGAATGCAGTGACCACAAGAGATAAAGACGGACAAGGCAAGGATACTAAAGTAGGTGCTGTGAAAACAGACGACAAAGCCCCTGCGAATGCTGGTAAAGAGGAAGAATTATCGGAAGTGGTTTTTGTTCTAGGCAAAGACAATAAAGTGAAGATGGTGAAAGTGAAAACAGATATTCAGGATCTTAATTTTATTGAAATCATTGGATTGAAGGTGGGAGATGAAGTTATTACGGGTCCTTATAGTATCGTAAGCAAGACCTTAAAAGACGGAACCCTTGTAAAAGTAGTGACCAAGGAGAAGCTTTTTGAAGAAAAGAAATAAAGAGCAGATTAGCTTTAGATAAATACTTTAAAAAGGGGTGCATTTCAAATATGTACCCCTTTTTTATTTGTTTCGTATGTTTGTAGTATGGGAAATAATCGTATAGGTATTATGGGTAGTGGAAGTTGGGCTACTGCAATTGCTAAAATTGTTACAGATAATGGTTATCCTATTACCTGGTGGGTGCGCCAACAGTCCAATATTGACTACTTTACCAAGAGGCACCATAACCCTCATTATTTAAGAAATACTTATTTCGATATTGCTAAAATTAATTTTACAGCTAGTATTCAGGACTTGGTGGATGAGTCCGATATTATAATTATAGCAGTGCCTTCTATACATATTGCCTCAGCCTTGGAAAGTATTGATCCAAGTACTTTACAAAATAAAAAAATAATTTCTGCAGTGAAAGGGGTTATCCCAAAATATAATATTTTATTGAATGAGTATTTAGCAAAACAGTTTAATGTATCCTTAGAAAATTATTTTACTTTATTGGGACCTAGCCATGCAGAAGAAGTAGCTGCTGAACAACTTTCATATTTAACCTTTTCGGGTGTAGATACAAAGGAAACAGAACAAATTGCTTCCTTCTTTGCCACTGAATATATTAATACAAGAATTAATAATGATGTTTTAGGGGTGCAATATGCAGCGGTGGCTAAAAATATTTATGCACTAGGTGCAGGCATTGCCCATGGTTTAGAATACGGGGATAATTTTTTAAGTGTATTTATTGCCAATGCTGCCAACGAAATGGACTGTTTACTTTCTGCTCTTATGCAATCAAATAATAAAGAGCTTGAAAAAACGAATCATACCGCCTCGGTATATTTAGGTGATTTATTAGTGACCTGTTATTCCTTACACAGCCGAAATAGAACTTTTGGAAATATGATAGGTAAAGGGTATTCTGTACGTGCTGCAGAATTAGAATTGAATATGGTGGCGGAAGGGTATAATGCGAGTAAATGTATTATGGCAATGAAAGACACCATTCAAGTAGATTTACCCATTATAAAAGCAGTCTATCAAATTTTATGGGAAGGTCATGACCCAGCTGCTAGTTTTAAAGAAATTGAAAAAATATTAGTTTAGTATTATTTGATGTTGTTGGTTGGCATAACTATTCATAGGTAGCTCTACTATTCATTTACACAGAAAAAATCACTGGCAATGCCGTCAGCAAAAAACTTAGCTTTTTTAGTAAGTGCAAATCCTGTAACAGTAGCAGCAAGTTGATTGAGCGCCAGATACTTTGGAACAATGGATAAAACCGATTGTAAGTATTTTTGTCCAAAAACATTTTTTATATAATCAGTAGAAAAGCCTTCGCTTTTCCTCAGCGAAATCATCATATACTCATTAAATTTCTGATCAAGACTTAAGTTTTCTAGTTCAAAAGGAACTAGATTATTTTTAATAGATTGAAAATAAAGGGCGTTATTGGCAATATTCCATTGTCTCTGGGCTCCATTATATGAATGCGCTGCTGGGCCCAATCCTAAATAAGGCACTTGATTCCAATAATTACTATTGTGCTTGCTTCTTGCACCCGGCATCGCAAAATTAGAAATTTCGTAGTGCTCAAACCCCGCGGCTGTTAAGGCGTCCATAATTATTTCAAATTGCCTTGCTTGCTTTGAAGTATCAATATCTTCTATTTGTTTTTTGGCAATCATTGAAAATAAAGCTGTTTTTTCTTCTACCGTTAATGCATAGCAAGAAATATGGTTTACTTTATATTGAATTAATGTTGCTATATCGGCCATTAAATTTTCATCGGATAAATGTGGGGTGCCATAAATTAAATCGGCACTGATATCTTTAAATCCAGCAGCCTGCACTATTTTAATAGCTTGATGAGACTGTTCAACTGTATGTGCTCTATTCATCCAGGCAAGGGAGGCTGCTTGAAAACTTTGAATACCCATGCTGAGTCTGTTTATGCCTAAAGACAACCAATCGGCCGCAAGGGATGGGTTAATATCATCGGGGTTGGCTTCAATGGTAAATTCGAAATGGGGAGCTAAATTAAAATGCGCTTTAATGGCTTGAACAATCATTTCTAATTCGGCCTTCTTTAATAAAGAGGGTGTGCCACCTCCAAAGTAGAGCGTTTCAATAGGGGCTGTTAGATAATTTTTTTGAAGCTTTATTTCTGCTACTAGGGCATGGGTAAATTCTTGAATATGCTGGGTTTGTGTAGAGAAATGAAAATTACAATAGTGACAGGCTTTTTTGCAAAAAGGAATATGAATGTAGATGCCTGCCATGGTGAACGTTATCTAACAAAGCTAGTTATTAGTTACTAATTATGCATCAGGATACTTATTTTTGCAGTAGATGATTTTAAATCTCCATAAAGCTTTTTTTATA
>JBAXWU010000009.1:0-27371 GCA_037128235.1 Chitinophagia bacterium
CTTGACCATACTTCCATAAATGATTCTTTCAATTTTATTAGTTAGATCGCCGTGTGAATTAGGCGAATGCTGTGTCATTATTAGTACAACTAAATTATCTACTGGGTCGGCCCAGTAATTAGTTCCATAATATCCTCCCCAAGAAAAAGAGCCCTTATTTCTTGAGTTTAATCGAGCCGATTTTTCAGAAGTAATAGAAAAGCCTAAACTAAAATCATCATTGCCATTAGTTTTATAATCCATTTGTGGACTTACCATAATAGCTGCAGTTCTAGGTGCTATAATTTGTTTGCCATTATACTTGCCGCCATTTAAAATCATTTGTAAAAAGATAGCATAATCATAAGCAGTAGAAGACAAACCAGCCCCTCCTGAAAAATAAGTTTTAGTGACTAATGGATAATTAGGATTTAAATTTCTAAAAGTGGGTCCCCATTCTATAATTTGGTTAGCTTCATTTTCGGTATACACCGTTGGCATTCTACTAGCTTTAGAAGCAGGTACATTAAAGTAAGTATCCTTCATGCCCAATGGGTCAAATATATATTTTTGAAAATAATTTTCTAAGGTGGTTCCGCTTACTATTTCAACAATACAACCTAGTAGGTCGGTATTAAGACCATATGTAAATTTCTCTCCTGGTTGATGCACCAATGGAAGTGATCCTAATTTTGTCATTTTATCCAATAAGGTTTCTTTGAACTTTCCAAGTCCTGAAGGCACGCCTGCCTTGGTATATATGGCACTCATATTTTTAGAACCAATATCGGTATAGTCAATGCCAGAAGTATGGGTGAGTAAATCACGAATGGTTAATTCTCTCTTAGCAGCAATGGTAGTATAACTAGAATCGCTGGCATTAAAATCTTTTAAAACTTTTGGGTTTTTAAAACTTGGAATAAAATCTGAAACCTGCTGGTCTAAATTTATTTTTCCTCTTTCATACAATTGCATAATGGCCAAACTAGTAATAGCCTTGGTTTGACTCATAATTCTATAAATAGCATTTTCGTACATAGGCGTTTTACTTGCTTCGTTAGCATAGCCAAAACCTTTATGGTATACGACCTTATTATCCTTTACTATAATTACAGTAGAACCTACTAGCCAATGGTTGCTTACATATTTATTTACTTCAGCATCTATCAAGGCTAATTTTGAATAATCAAAACTTGCACTTTTAATAGTTTGATAAGAAAGTACTTGACTAAAAGAGTTAAGCGTAACTATAATAGTGATAGCAACTAATAATAATTTTTTAGTCATAGGTGTAAAGTTTTTTGATCTTAAATATTTTGATGCAAAGTATTTTTTCATTTTAGTAAGTTTATATTTTTTAATATTTTTAAGATTTTATTTTTTAAGGTATTAATCTTATATTTTTTATTTGTTTCTTTCTTTGCTAATATAAGATTTATTGAAGCAGTAATAATTTTTCTTTAATTTTTTGCAGGAAACCAGGTTCCAAATTTGGTAAGATCTACATTGCCCCCCGTTAAAATAATACCTACTTTTTTGCCTTTGAATAAATGAGCATTGCGCATAGCGGCTGCAAAAGGAACCACGCAGCTTGGTTCTACTATTATTTTCATTCTTTCATAAATTAAGCGAAGCGCTGCAATTATTTCTTCTTCAGAAACCAGTAGTATATCTGTTACATGTTCTTTAATAATACCTAGTGTTTGTTCACTAAGGGTGGTTAGTAAACCATCGGCAATGGTATTTATAAAGGGCGCTTTTTCAACTTTTCCCGATTTAATACTTAATACTGCATCTGCAGCCCCTTCTGGTTCTCCGCCGTATACTTTTAAACCTGGTTTAAAAAATTGTGCGCCTAAACAAGTGCCTGAAAGTAAACCACCACCACCTACAGGTGTAATAACAATTTCAAGATCGGGCACTTCTTCAATTAATTCTTTTACGCAAGTGGCTTGTCCGGTTATCACTCTATAATCATCATAAGGATGTATAAATTCAGCGCCCGTTTCAGCTACTATTTTTTCTAAGGCTGCTTCTCTGGCTGCCTGATTAGATTCACAAATAATTACTTCTGCACCATAACCTATCACTGCATCTACTTTTACTTGAGGCGATGATTCTGGCATGACGATATAGGCTTTAATACCTAATGTTTTGGCAGCATAGGCCAAGGCTTGTGCATGATTGCCTGAAGAATGCGTGGCAATTCCATTTTTTAATTGTGCAGGACTTAAACTTAATGTCGCATTCATACCTCCTCTAATTTTAAAGGCCCCAATTTTTTGAAAGTTCTCACACTTAAAATAAAAATCAATGCCTGTTAATTCATTAATACTTTTACTAGTAAGCACAGGTGTACGGTGAATATAGGGTTCAATAGTTTTTGCTGCAAGCTCAACAGCTTCTTTAGTTATTTTCATTTATTTTTTTTATAAATTTTTCACTCCTCAATTTAAATAAAAAATGGGTCTAGTCACTATTTCCTTTATAAAGTTTTTGTATATTTAGAAATCAAAACTTTTTTCATTCCTAATCTTTATTCAACTATTTCATCACAATTAATTTTTTAATAAGCATTTTATAAATTTTACCATATGTCTTCATTACTAAGTCCTCAACAAATTGCAGCCTACCAAAGAGATGGCTATATCATTGTTAAAAATTTTTGTTCCAAGCAAGAAGTAGATAAAATGTATTCCACTGCTTTAGAGGATAAGGCTATGGAGAAAAATGCCTTGGACTTAAACGATCAAACAGGAAAGAAAACTAGGCTTTCCTTATGGTTCACACCAGGCAACGATGTTTTCGGTTATTTAACTAGAAGTGAAAAAATGGTGGATTCGGTGGCCAATTTAATGGACAGCAAGGCGCCTGTCTGTCATTTTCATTCCAAACTCATGCAAAAAGAGCCCAAAGTGGGTGGTGCTTGGGAATGGCATCAAGATTATGGTTACTGGTATAAAAACCAGTTTATGTTTCCCGACCAGCTGGTAAGTGTAATGGTGGCACTTACTGCTGCCAACAAAGAAAACGGCTGTATTCAAGTTATAAAAGGCTCCCATAAATTGGGCAGGGTGAACCATGGTTTTGCAGGAGAACAAGTGGGTGCAGACCAAACCATGGTAGATAACGCATTGAAAACCATGGAATTAGTTTATGTTGAAATTGAACCAGGCGATGCCCTGTTCTTTCATAGTAATATACTACACCGCTCCGAAGCCAACTTATCCAATAGCCCAAGATGGTCCATTATTTCTTGCTATAGTGCACAGTCCAATTTGGCCTATAATGAAACCTCAACATCCTGGCATACGCCTATCGAAAAAGTACCGAATGAGGCACTTTTAAATTGGGAATCGAGCTCCCTTTCAGCAGCCGATTTTCTTAAAAAAGAGAACGATCCAGCCCTAAAATAACTAGCCTTAGTTTGTAAAAATTATTAAATTTTTTTTTATTTTTTTTACTGTTATAAATAACAGATAATCAATTGTTTATATAATAATTAGAGAATAGTCTATTAAAAATATAGACTACTATGGGGAAAAGTTGGTGAAAATCTTTGCAATATGTTAATTAATTATTAAATTTGGGATTCGAGTAGTATACTAGACAAGTTCAGTTTAACAAAAATCAAATAAAGTATGAGAAAAAAAATCTTATGGAGTCTACTTGCATCGTGCCTATTTTTAGGAACTGCATTAGCCCAAAACCTTACCATCAATGGTAAAGTAACTGATGAAAAAGGAGATCCAATATCTGGAGCTTCTGTTCAAGTAAAAGGTACAAGAACCGGTGCAACAGTTAACCCTGATGGATCGTTCACAGTGAAAGCAGCCAATGGCGCTTCATTAGTCGTATCTGCTCTTGGATATGAATCAAAAACTGTAGCTGCTGCTGCAAACCTAACTGTAAAATTAGCTACTGATGTGAAATCATTATCAGAGGTAGTTGTAACAGGTTCTGGTGTGGCAACAAGTAAAAGAAAATTAGGTATCTCAGTTGAGACTGTGACTGCAGACAAGTTACCTGCTGCTCCTTCTGCTTCTATCGACCAAGCATTGGTTGGTAAAATTCCAGGAGCTTCTATTTCTTCTATCTCTGGTAACCCAGGTGATCCAGTAAACATTATCTTAAGAGGTATTAACACTGTACAAGGTGGTACTAAACCAATGATCTTATTAGATGGTATCGAGATTCGTTCTACAGATATCCAATCATTAGATTTAAGTAACGTAGAAAGAGTCGAGGTAGTACAAGGTGCTGCGTCTGCATCTATCTATGGTGCGCAAGGTGCGAATGGTGTTATACAAATTTTCTCTAAAAAAGGTAAAAGAGGTGCTACTCAAATTAACGTTTCATCTAGCTATTCAGTGAATGAATTGTTGAACGTGGGTAACTTCAATAAATCTAAATTAAATCCATATTTACATAATGCCTCAGGTGAATTAGTTTCAACAGGTGGTGCATTAGTTACTATTGACCCTATCTGGGGTGTAGGTGGTAGTGCTTCTTCTAAAAGTATTGCTTACCAATATGGTGGAGCTGCTCGTTATGGTATCTTAAACCAAAATAATGCGAACCAATATCCTTACACAGCATCTGTGCCTTGGTACGATCACTGGGCTCAAATGTTCCAACAAGGAAGCACTTTGAACAATTCATTAAATATTTCTGGTGCTACTGATAAGTCAGACTTCTCTCTTTCAGTTTCTAATAATAAAAATAAGACGGCCATCATGACCGAGGTGAATGGCGGCTTAGAGCGTACTAACTTAACTGCAAATATTGGTACTGAATTATTTAAGAATTTCAGAATTCGTTCTATTACTCAATTAGTTTATCAAAAGAATGACATGGCACCAGGTCTTGGATTTGGTTCTGGTGGTACCGATGGTAACTCTTTAGGTTCTAATGGTCAAGTATATTCTTTCTTGAATACTTCACCTTTCTTCGACTTAAAAGCAATTGATCCAGTTTCTGGTCAAAGACCAGCTAACCAATACGGTCGTTTCTTGAGTGTAAACGGTTACAACCCTTTCTATCAAGCAACGCATTCAAATGCGCGTGAAGATAAAGTAGACGTTATTCAAAACTTTGAAGCTATTTATAAAGTGAACAAGTTTGTTGAAATCAAAGCTAATTATGGTTTGAACTATAGAAGCTTTAAAGATTATGTAATTTATCCTAACCAAACTGCAGAAGAGAACGGAAGTTTCTGGGAATATTGGGCAGGTGGTGGAAATGATAACAGTGGTCAAATCACTGGTTATGATTACACAAGTAATTTTAAAAACTTCTTAAGTTCTATTAATATCAAAACCGATTTTGAAAAAGATTTTGGTTTCAAAATTCCTTTGACTACTAATACTCAATTAGGTTTTGACCATAGAAAACAAGACCAACATTATGTGGGCTACTACGGTAACTCATTACCTGTTGCTCCTCCAATTAACTTTACTTCAACTTCAACTCAGGTTATCAATACCGACTATAGAATACCTTTTGTTACCTATGGTTTCTTGGTTAACCAAAAGTTTGATTATAGTAATTACTTAGGTTTAACAGCAGGTATTAGAACTGACTACTCATCAACATTTGGAGCAGGTTCTAAACCATTTACTTTCCCTCATGCCGATCTTTACTTCTTACCATCTCAAATGGATTGGTGGAAAGGTAAATTACAAGATGTAGTTCCTTTTATGAAGTTAAGAGCAGCTTATGGTGAGGCGGGTATTCAACCAGGTGCCTTCGATCGTTACCCTGTATTGAACCAACAATCTATTGGAAACGGTGTAACTTATTCTTTCTCTAATCCTTCAAGAAACCCTAACTTAAATGTGGAGGTATCTAAAGAGACTGAATTTGGTACAGACTTCACTATTAATACAAATACAAATTCAAATTGGTTAAAGTCTATCAACGGATCATTCACTTATTGGAAAAGAAGTTCTGCGAATGTTATTTATAGCATTGCAGTTCCTTTATCAACTGGTGCAAGTGGTATCTTAGATAACGCTATTGACATGAGTTCACATGGTACTCAGTTCTCATTAAATATGCCAATTTTCTCTTCTAAGAATTTAACTTGGGATTTAACGACTAACTACGGAACGCAAGTTTCTATTATCGATGCTATCAAAGGTGGTGCAACTATTCCTTTAACTTCTTCTGCTGGTTCTACGAACGTTGTATTAGCAGGTGGAAAGCCAATTGGACAAATCTTTGCTTATGCAACTGTTAGAAGCTTAGATCAAAAGCGTACAGATGGAACTTCTTACTTCACAGACGCTATGAAGGCTTCTGGAAGATATGTAGTAGTTGTAGATCCAGTATATGGTGGTAATGTAGTAGTAGATACTGCTACTAAAGGCATCATGATGGGTTCTGAGCAATTACCATTAGGAGATCCTAGTCCTAAGTTCACAATGAACTTTATTAATAACATCACTTACAAAGATTTCATCAACTTGAATTTCCAATTTGATTGGATCAATGGCGCTCATTTATATAACCAAACTAAAGAGTGGATGTATCGTGATGGTATTAGCAATGACTTTGATAAAGTGGTTAATATTCCTGGTTTCACTCCAGCTGCTTGGACAGCCTATCATGCTAGTTTCTACTATGCATTATGGGGTTCTGCACGTGGTGTAGGTAACAACGTTACTAAAGACTACTTCTTAGAAGACGCTTCTTTCGTAAGATTAAGAAACGTTTCTTTAAGTATTGACTTAGCGAAGACAAATACCTTCAAGAAATTTAGAAAACTACAATTAGTATTTACAGGACGTAATATCATGACTTGGACTAAGTATTCTGGTATGGATCCTGAAATTAGTTCTGGTTCTGTTAACTCTTCTTTCGATAGAGGAATTGACCACAGTACTATGCCAAATACTAAATCATATCAAATTGGTTTAAACATAGGTTTCTAATCCAAAAAATTTAAAAAATAATAGTCATGAATAAAATAAAAATACTTTACTTAGGCTTTTTCGCAGCATTAGTCATGTTTTCGACTAGCTGTAAAAAAGATTTAGAAGTTGGTAATCCAAATTCACCAACATTGGGTGGTAACGTTACCGAAGAGGGCGGCTTAACAAAGCTTGCTCAAGGTGGTATCTATTTAAATGGTTTAAGCTATGGTGATGGATGGCTAGGTGATAGCTACTTCTCTTTACCAAGAGGCTACCATGAGGAAATGGGAGATATTATTGGTGGTGGTGAAGGTTCTAACAACCAAATCACAACTATCCCTTCTCCAGAATGGATCAAATTAAACGGAGCAGCTTCAACTGCAACGACTACATTAACCAATCCTTCTCCAAACCCAGCCATTATCCGCGCTTTTAATTCAAGAGCGGCTACTGCTCAAGGAAATAATGCCTTGATGTATGAGTGGATGAACATGTATGCTATGCAACAAGCTTGTAATAACGTTATCGCTTTAGCTGATAAGGTTACTTACTCTGGCGATAAAGCAACTAAAATTGCTACTATTAAAGCATGGTCATATTTCTGGAAAGGATGGGCTTATGCTCAAATTGGAACAATGTACATAGCTGGTATCATTACTGATACTGCTGGTCAAACAAGTAATAACTATGTATCTCACGATGCAATTATTACACGTTCAAATTTTTACTATGATTTAGCTGCTACTACATTAGGGTCTGCTTCTAATACATCAGACTACACTGCTACTTTAGGAAAATTAATTCCTGCATCTAGCCAAGTAGGTAATGGTCAATTAATGACTAAAGACATGTGGGTTAGAAACATCAATACTTTAAAAGCACGTAACATTTTATTAAATAAAATGTCAACTTTTGTAAATGGAGTAGCGGGTGTTGCTATTTCAAAAAATGCCTTCACTGGTGTCATGACTACTGCCGATTGGAATACAGTCTTAACTTTAACAGCTAATGGTGTGAAGAGTTCTGACTATGTATTAACTGGTCGTACTTCAGATGTGAATAGCTGGTTTGGTATTGGCGGTGGAACTGCTTCAGCTTTAGCTACTAACAAAGCAAGTAGTGGTACATTCAAAATTAGTGAGCGTTTTGTTCAAGAATTTGCTGATGGTGACAAGCGTAAAGCAAGTAACTTTAAAACTGGTTACCAATTTACACAAGGTCTTAGTTTTGGTACAAGATGGAGTTTAAACCCAGCTTGGCAAACTACCGATTTACCAGGTGGCGGTACTATTGCAGGTGTTTACTCTTATGGTACTAAGAACGTTGGTCAATACGAATTAATCATTGCTGCTAGCTACGAAGAGAATGCTATGATGCAAGCAGAAGCAAATATCCAATTGGGTAATATTGCTACTGGTTTAGGTTTTATTGATGCTGTTAGAACCTACCAAGGTGCTGGCTTAGCTGCTGCAACTGCTCTAACTAAAACAGACGCTTTAACTTTATTAACTAAAGAAAGAAGAGTTGCCTTAGCTTTCCGTGGATTATCTTTCTACGATGCAAGACGTTGGGGCTGGACTTATCCAGTGTCTAACGGTGGTGGTCGTTACGGTTGTACTGTATTTGATGTTAAAGAAGTTGTTTGGACGAATGCAATTTTTAACTACAACTACATGGACTACTGGGATGTACCTGGTGATGAGTTTGAGTTAAACGCTCCATCAGCAGCAAGTGCTCCAATTAAGAATCCTAATTTCTAATTTAAGAATTTAGATTACAATATAAACTGCCCCCAAATTGGGGGCAGTTTTTTTATGCCTATTTTTTAAATTTATATGCCAAAAACAGGCAACTATTTCTTAGTTTTAGATAGTAAGCAAACCCTATATGTATTTACTAGGCATTGATATTGGCACTTCCTTTATTAAGGTTTCTCTAGTAGAAGCAAGTACACAGAAATGTATTCTAACGGTGTCTTATCCAGACACTGAAAATGCCATTATTGCAAACCAAAATGGCTGGGCAGAACAATCGCCTTCCATGTGGTGGGAGCAGGTTCAAGCAGGTATTTTAAAGCTACATAAAGCAGCTAAACTTGCCCTTCCTTCCTATGATTCAAATAATATTGCAGCCATTGGCATTGCTTATCAAATGCATGGGCTAGTAATGGTTGATAAAAATAAACAGGTCCTAAGAGATAGTATTATATGGTGTGATAGTAGGGCAGTACCTTATGGAGAAAAAGCATTTGATACAATTGGTCATAAAATATGCTTATCACATTTATTAAATTCACCAGGTAATTTTACAGCGGCTAAACTTGCCTGGGTAAAAGAAAATGAACCAGCACTATTTGCGCAAATTTATAAAATAATGCTACCTGGCGATTTTATTGCCATGCAACTTACAGGAGAAATTACTACAAGTATAACTGCTTTATCGGAAGGTATATTCTGGGATTTTAAAAACAATCGCATTTCAAAAGAAGTATTAGACTACTTTGGTTTTGACGTCTCTATTTTTCCTGCAGTGCAAGATGTATTTAGTAACCATGGTGCACTAAGTTCAAGTGTTGCAAATGCTTTATTATTAAAAGCGGGTATACCAGTAAGTTATAAAGCAGGCGACCAACCTAATAATGCACTTTCATTAAATGTAGTTCAACCTGGTGAAGTAGCAGCTACAGCAGGTACTTCAGGGGTTATCTATGGTGTAGGCGATAGCTTATCTTATGACATGCAGTCGAGGGTGAATAGTTTTGCGCATGTAAATCATACCGAAGCAGTAAATAGAATTGGTATGCTACTTTGTATTAATGGCACGGGCATATTAAATAGTTGGGTTAAAAAATACATAGGGGCTAGTACGAATTATACTACCATGAATGAAATGGCAGCCACCATTGCAGCAGGAAGCGATGGACTAAGTATGCTGCCTTTTGGCAATGGAGCAGAACGTATATTTAATAATAAAATTATAGGCGCTCAAATGCTGGGCATTGATTTAAATAAACATACTGCAGCGCATATATATAAAGCAGCACAAGAAGGTATTGCCTTTGCTTTTAGATATGGACTAGATATTATGAGAGAAAATAAATTAGCACCTTCTGTGATTAAAGCAGGCCAGGCCAATTTATTTTTAAGCCCCGTATTTACCCATGCCTTTGTGAATGCAACAGGGGTGCCTGTGGCCTTGTATAATGTAGAAGGTAGTGTGGGCGCGGCTTTGGGCGCGGGCATTGGTGCGGGCATATATAAAGAAATAAAGGAGGCTTTTACAGATACGAAGCCCATTGAACGCATAGAGCCTACTGAAACAAAATTATATGATGCACTTTATGAAAATTGGAAGAGTAAATTAGCAAAATTTATTTAAGAAATATCGAATCTTAAAAATAAAAAACAGGAAACCTTATCTATAATTGAAATACAGAATTTCTTAAAAAATAACAATCATTACATCAATCAATATATTAATCAATAAAACACAATCAAATATTTTATAAACTTTAATACTCTATTTTGTGTCAGTACTTCTAGGAGAAAAAGAATTTTTTAAAGGCATAGGTCAAATTAAATACGAAGGCTTAGAAAGTGATAACCCCTTAAGCTATCGTTGGTATGATGAAAGCAAAGTAGTGGCAGGTAAACCCATGAAAGACTGGTTACGCTTTGCAGTGGCCTATTGGCATAGTTTTGTAGGTAATGGGGGAGATCCTTTTGGAGAACCTACGCATATTTATCCTTGGAATGAAAAACAAGATGCGGTAGCACGCGCCAAGGACAAAGCCGATGCAGCTTTTGAATTTATTACTAAACTAGGCCTTCCTTATTATTGCTTTCACGATGTAGATGTAGTGGATTATACCAATGACGTCAATGAAAACGATAGTCGCTTGCAAACGCTTACTGCTTATTTAAAAGAAAAACAAAAAGCCAGTGGCGTGAAATTATTATGGGGCACAGCGAATGTGTTTAGCAATAAGCGTTATATGAATGGGGCATCTACCAATCCCGATTTTCATGTATTATCACATGCAGCAGCACAAGTTAAAGGCGCCTTAGATGCAACCATTGCACTAGGCGGTGAAAATTATGTATTCTGGGGTGGAAGAGAAGGCTATATGTCGCTACTGAATACCAATATGAAAAGAGAGAAAGAACATTTGGCTAAGTTTCTACATACAGCCAAGGACTATGCAAGAAAAAATGGTTTCAAAGGAACTTTTTTTATTGAGCCTAAGCCCTGCGAGCCTACAAAACATCAATACGATTATGATAGCGAAACAGTCATAGGTTTCTTGCGTCAATATGATTTACTAAACGATTTTAAATTAAATATTGAAGTGAACCACGCCACCCTTGCGGGTCATACCTTTCAACATGAATTGCAAGTAGCAGTGGATGCAGGTATGTTAGGTAGTATGGACGCCAATAGAGGCGATTACCAAAACGGATGGGATACAGACCAGTTCCCCACTAATATTAACGAGTTAGTAGAGTCCATGCTTATTATTTTAGAAGCAGGGGGCTTTCAAGGAGGCGGAATTAATTTCGATGCTAAGCGCAGAAGAAACTCCACCGACCCTGCCGATTTATTTCATGCACATATTGGAGGCATAGATACTTTTGCCCGCGCTTTAATTACTGCAGATACTATTTTACAAAAATCGGAGTATAGAAAAATTCGCTCTACTAGATATGCTTCTTTTGATGCAGGCAAAGGCAAGGAGTTTGAAGAAGGAAAGTTAAGCTTAGAGGACTTAAGAGCCTATGCGGTAGAGAATGGGGAACCTACTCCAATAAGTGGCCAACAAGAATTAATAGAAAACATTATTAATAGGTATATTTAGTAATGCAAGCAGCTGACAAAAAATTGGGTTTATGGACTAGTACTTCTTTAGTAGTAGGTAATATGATAGGGGCAGGTGTTTTTATGATGCCTGCAACACTGGCTAGTTTTGGAGGTATTAGTTTAATAGGCTGGGTTTTCTCTTCTATTGGTGCTTTTTTACTTTCAAAAGTATTTGCACATTTAAGTAATTTATTACCGGCAGCCAATGGAGGCCCCTATGCTTATTCTCAAAAAGGCTTAGGCGATTTTGCAGGCTTTCTAGTAGCCTGGGGTTATTTATTTTCGGTATGGACCACTAATGCAGCTATTACTGTTTCGTTTGTAAGTGCTCTAAGTACTTTTATCCCTGCCTTAGCTACTAATTCAGTATTAGCTATTGTAACTGGTCTCGCTACCATTTGGTTTTTAACCTGGATTAATTCTTTAGGCATATATACATCTGGTGTAGTACAATTAATAACTACAATATTAAAAATTGTACCCATTGTTTTAATTGGCTTGGTAGGTTTATTTTATATTCAATGGGAAAATTTCTTACCCTTTAATACAAGTGGCACTTCTACTATTGCTGCTATTACAGCCACTACCACTTTAACCTTTTTTGCTTTTTTAGGTATTGAATGCGCTACTATTCCTTCGGGCAGTGTGGCTAATTCAGCAGCTACCGTAGCTAAGGCTACTACACTTGGAACGCTTATTGCTACCGTGGTATATATATTAAGTACAATAAGTATTATGGGCATGATTCCAGCTGCTCAATTAAAAAATAGTGTAACACCTTTTGCCGATGCGGCTGTATTTATTTGGGGCCATGGGGCTGAGTATTGGGTGAGTGCAGGAGTTGCTATTGCTGCCTTTGGGGCTTTGAATGGCTGGATACTAATTCAAGGACAAGTTCCTTACGCCATTGCTAAAGACAAATTATTTCCTGAAATTTTTATGCGCCTTAATAGTAAGGGTGTGCCTATGTTAGGGGTAGTTATTTCAAGTGTACTTGTATCTGTTTTAATGTGTATAAATTATACTAAAGGTTTAGTAGAACAGTTTAAATTTTTAATGCTAATGACTACTTCTGCTCTAATTATTCCTTATATTTTTTGCACCGCTTCTTATTTTATTTTGCAAATTAGATTGCCCTTTAAATCCACTAAATTTTTAGCTACGGCTATTTTATTAGCTTCTCTTACTTTTATATTTTGTATGTGGGTAATGCTTGGTTTAGGACAAGAAGCTGTTTTCTGGGGCTTTTTCTTAATCTTGTCTTCTGTACCTATTTATGTTTTTGCTGTTTGGAAACGAGATAAAATTTAAAACTGAATTATAACTGATCTATTAATTTTCAATTTTCAATTCTATATATTTAACACTTAACTTTACTCATAACAGTATTTATAATTTTATTTATAACATTATTTCTATAATTATTTCACCGTTTTAAATTACTATCATGTCATCGCATTCAGAATCTGGAAAATTAAATTCTTTATTTATTAAAAAAGCATCTGCAGCTTTTATAAACGATGAACATATTTCAAAACATTGGGAAGCCTTGAACTATTTAGGCAAACCAATTATTGATAAAGCACTTGCAGAATATGATGCATTTGAAAAAATCTTAAAAGACAATGGGGCACAAATTTTTTATTTTCCTGAAGATGCATCAGTAAATATGGATTCTATTTATTGCAGAGATGCGGCTATTGCTACAAGTAAAGGCATGATTATTTGTAATATGGGTAAGGAAGGACGAAAAAATGAACCCTTGGCCCAACAAAAGGCCTATGAAGCTGCTGGTATTCCAATATTAGGCGTGATAACTGCACCTGGAACCATTGAAGGGGGAGATGTAGCTTGGTTAGATGCTAAAACCTTGGCCGTGGGCCATACCTATAGAACCAATGAAGAAGGGATTCGACAAATAACCGCACTATTAGCACCATTAGGCGTTGAAGTTATTTCAGTGCCGATGCCACATTATAGAGGCCCATCCGATGTATTTCATTTAATGTCGGTATTAAGTCCAGTGGCTGATAATATAGCGGTGGTGCATTCTCCTTTAATTCCTATTGTATTTAGAAATGAATTAATTACAAGAGGTTTTGAACTAGTAGAAGTACCAGAAGCAGAATTTGATAGTATGGGTTGTAATGTTCTAGCCTTAGCGCCACGCACTTGTTTAATGGTAAAAGGCAACCCTATTACGAAGTCTCGATTAGAGGCAGCAGGTTGTAAAGTCATTGAATACGAAGGTGCTGAAATTAGTGTAAAAGGGGGCGGAGGTCCCACTTGTTTAACAAGACCTGTATCGCGTGATTAAAGAATGGGTATTTCAATTACATTAAATTATCTAATGTGAATAATTACGGCTTACTTAATGAATACTAGTTAAAATAATTTTCATTAGTTTAAGACTTTTTATTCCAATCCCATAAAACAATATCCCAAGAGTCGCCACCATAGCCAATGGTATGTATAATTTCAAAACCTGTTTTTAAATGCGCCTTAATAGACCTTGGGTTGTCCTGTGCTACATCGGTAATGCAATAAGTGAATTCTTTTTGTAATTCAGTTTTAAAAAAGCCATACATTTTTTGTACCAGTCCTTGTCCTCTATAATTCTTACCAACACATAGCTGTCCTACTAAAACATAATTCATTTCTTTGAGCGGCTCATTGTTAAAACTTAGTTTATCTGTTTCCTCAAATAAGCTATCTAAAAGTGGATGACCTCCATAAATAGATTTTACCGCTACCATCGCATAACCTACTACTTTATCACAGTCTTTAGCAATCACAGAAGGGCTGGCAGTATTCATTTGTTTTAAAAATTCAAAACTATATTCTGCTGTGACAAAACCTTCCTGAGCAGCTTCTTCAGCGCTAATTAATTTTTTTAAATTTTCTTTTTGTAATAAACGAATGCCTTCAATTTCTGTATCATTTTTTACACGAACTATTTCAACCATTTTTATTTTTTTAATCTTTACTTATTTTTTTAATTCTATCTAATTCTTTTATAGCTCTTTAGTTTTGCTTATAAAATTGTATAAATCATATTTGGCGCCCATTTTAAGTTTAGCACTATAAATACCATTCATACCAGAAGCGAAATAAGCCACCACACTAGCAAGCCCCACATACATACCTGCTTGCATTCCAAATAGTTCCATACCCATAATAATGGAGGCAATAACGCAATGCGTAGCACCCGCAAATACAGCCACAAAGCCCATTCCAGCAAGTAAGGCCATAGGAAGTGGTATAAACCAAATAAGTACATTACCTAGTGTAGCCCCTATAAAAAATAAGGGAGTTACTTCGCCACCTTTGAAGCCTGCACTTAAAGTAAGACTAGTTAATAATAGTTTTAAAGCAAAATCAAAAATACCTGCAGGCGTATTAAATGCATCAATAATGGAGGGAATACCTAGTCCAATATACTTTGTTGAATTAGCCACTACAATAAATAAGGCAATTATGATCCCCCCTATAAAAGGACGCATGGGTTCAAATTTTATTTTTGCAAAAAGCCCTTCAAAAATTTTTCCTGTATAAATAAATAGAACTGCGCTTAATCCAAAAATAATGCCTGCAAGCATCGTCCAACTTATAGTACTTGCTGTAATACTTGGAATAATATTAATAGAATAAATAGTATGTTTTACCATCCAAGCTAAACAAATATAGTGTGCTCCAAAGGCAGCTAAAAAACTGGGAATAATATTTTCGAATTTTATTTTTTTAAAACTCATAATTTCTAAAGCAAAAACAGCCGCAGCAAAGGGTGTACCAAACACCGCAGCAAAACCTGCACTCACACCCATTATTAATATGGTTTTTCTTTCCGCAGCAGATAATTTAAATATAGTTGTGCATTGATCTGCAATAGCGCCACCCATTTGTACCGCTGTTCCTTCTCTACCCGCAGAACCTCCGCCTACATGTGTTAATAAAGTACTTATAAAAACAAGAGGCGCCATAATAATGGGAATAGGTTTAATAGAAGAATTTGTAGTACTAATAGTTTCCGCAGCTTGATGTGTTTCTAAAATTAAATCATTTCCTTTTTTAGCATCCGTACCAAAATAATGGTAAGCATAACCAATACCTAAACCAATTAAGGGTAAGAAATTTACTATCCAAATATGATAACTTCGCCATAGGGTAAGATAGTCCAAGGCAATTAAAAACCATGCAGTAGCGGAGCCTACTAAACTTGCCGTCACAATAATAATGAACAACCATTTCAATATAAAAAATAAATGGGTACTTATATTTTTCATTTGCCTTTTTGTCTATCTTTTTTACTCAGCATTGCAACGGCAATAATGACCCAAACAATATTTACGAACATGGAAGGGTAGGCCTGATGGAAGTAGGTGTTCACTACAAAAAATAAACCCCCAATGATATTGGCTAAAACATATATTTTACATGTAGCCGCTAGCCTGCCTGTTATATTGAGCGCATAGGAACCTACTATTAATACTGAGCCTATCCAACCCAATATTTCAATGAGTATATTCATCTAATAAAAATAAGTTAAATAGCATAAAGGGCTAGGTAATTGCTGTTTAAACTTTAAACAAAATCCAAAATATTGCCTAATTTTATACTGTATGGAAAAATCATATAATAAACTACTAGAAAACAATAAGAAGTGGGTAGCAGATCAATTAGCGATTGACCCCGTTTACTTTGAAAAATTGGCGAATAGTCAAAATCCGGAATATTTATGGATTGGCTGTTCCGATAGTCGTGTGCCTGCGAATCAAATTACAGGCACTTCGCCTGGTGATATTTTTGTACATCGAAACATAGCTAATATGGTTATTCATAGCGATATGAATATGCTAAGTGTACTTTCTTACGCAGTAGAAGTGTTGAAAGTAAAACACATTATAGTTTGTGGTCACTATGGTTGTGGTGGTGTAATGGCTGCCATGGAAAACAAACAATTTGGTTTAATTGATAACTGGTTAAGACATATTAAAGATGTTTATCGTTTGCATTTTAAAGAATTAGATGGCATAAAAGATAAAAAACAAAGAGCCGATAGATTAGTTGAATTAAATGTCATTGAACAAGTACAAGACTTAGGAAAAACTTCCATTGTTCAAAATGCATGGAAAAGAGAGCAGCCTTTGCACCTTCATGGTTGGGTATATGATGTAAAAGACGGTATTATTAAAGACCTAGATGTTAACTTTAAAGGCACCAGCGATTTACACAGCGTTTTTCATTTAGATTAAAAAGCCATTCAAAAATGTTATTGCAACTGTAACATTATTTCGACAATATTTATTTGACAGTATTTTTATAACATTATTTTTTATTCTTTAATTTTCAATTATGAAAAATTATTTTTTATCCATACTTTGTCTATTGGTTTTGTCTGCTCAAGCGCAAACCTATACACCCACTAAGGCAAATATTGCTGCAAGAACAACTTTCCAAGATAATAAGTTTGGTATGTTTATACACTGGGGTGCTTTCAGTGCACTGGGCGATGGAGAGTGGGTAATGAATAATAAAGAAATTAATAAAGACGATTATAAAAAATTAACTAAGGTATTTAACCCAGTTGATTTTGATGCGGCTAAATGGGTAAGCATAGCAAAGAATGCAGGCATGAAATATATTGTTCTTATTACTAGACATCATGATGGTTTTTCTAATTGGGACACTAAACAATCGGATTGGAAAATTACCAACACGCATTATAAACAAGACCCTTTAAAATTACTAGCAGCAGAATGTAAAAAGCAAGGCATTAAATTAGGTTTTTATTATTCTTTATTGGATTGGACTAGAGACGACTACCCTTATGAGACAGGTAGAACAGGAAAAAAATCGGGCAGAACTGCTAAGAGCAATTACGATTCTTATTTGAAATTTATGAAGGGTCAATTAACAGAGCTACTCACTAACTATGGAGATATATCTTGCATTTGGTTCGATGGACATTGGGATCAAACCAACCCAGAAGGTTCAAAGGATAGAAGCTCACGTTTGAATTGGAAGTACGATGAAATTTATAGTTTAATACATAAACTACAACCTGCCTGTATGATTGGGAATAATCATCACTTAGATCCTATACCTGGAGAAGACTTCCAAATGTTTGAGCAAGACTTACCTGGACAAAATTCTTCAGGCTTAAGTTTCCAAACGGCTTCTAGTTTGCCTATAGAGTCTTGTATTACCATGAATGATGCTTGGGGTTTTAAAATTAACGATCGCAATTATAAATCCTACTCCAATATTATTCAAACACTAGCGGGTGCTGCTGGTCGAAATTCTAATTTATTATTAAATGTAGGACCCATGCCTAATGGGGAAATACAATCTGAATTTACAGATACCCTGGCATTAGTAGGTAAGTGGGTTAAAAAATATGGATCTAGTATTTATGGTACAAGAGGAGGTCCTTTAGCCCCTCAAAGCTGGGGAGTCACTACCCAAGACGCTAAACATATTTACGTGCACTTATTTAAGCAAAGAAATCAATCGGGATTATTTATTCCGGGAAATTTCAAGGCAAAAAAAGTAAGTTTAATGGGTTCAAATACTAGCCTTGCATTTAGTATAAGACAAAATGGAGTTTTAATTGATGCAGTAGGCTTGTCGGTTACTGGCCCTGATACCATTATTGCCATTGATTTTCAATAGTTTATGTAATATTTAGTTTTACTGATTATTTTCTTAGAGTTAATATTAAGTTTACATTGCGGTAACATTACGGTAACATTGGAGTCTAATCTTTGCGGTATAAATATTTATACTGTGAAAAGGTTATTAATACTCATTGGATTTATCGCAATTGCAACTATATCTCAAGCTCAAAAAGCTAAATTAACTGGTAAAATTACTAGTTCAAAAAACGAAGCACTTGCTAGTGTTTCTCTTTCTTTACAATCAGACAAAACACAGGTTTCTAAAACAGATATCGAAGGAAGATATAGTTTTACCATTGATGTAGCTAAGAACTATACATTGGTTTTAACCTATGTTGGTTATAAAAATAAAACTGTTCAAGATATCAAAGCTACTACTGCAGGTGAAGATTTAGTAGTAGATGTAGTATTAGAAGAAGCGAATTCAAAATTAGCGGATGTAACAGTATCTGCTAACAGATCATCTAACAAAGGTGCTACTGACAACGCTTTAATTTCTTTTCAAAGAAATACTAATACGGTAGCTTCCGTAATTTCTGCAGAAAGTATTAAAAGAAGCCCAGATAGAAATACAGCAGAAATTTTAAAAAGAACTTCAGGCACTTCTATTCAAGAAGGCAAGTTTATTATTGTAAGAGGTTTAGCGGATAGATATAACCAAGCTATGTTGAATGGCGTATTATTAACAAGTACCGAGCCTGATCGTAAAACTTTCTCTTTCGATTTATTCCCTTCTCAAATTATTGATAACATTATTATTAATAAAGCATTTGTTCCTGAGTTGCCAGGTGAGTGGGCGGGTGGTTTAATACAAGTAAATACAAAGGATGTACCTTCTAAGAATTTCTTTAATGTTCAAATTGGAACAAGTGCCAATAGCTTAATTACTGGAAAAGATTTCTTAAAAGATAAAGGTGGAAAAACAGATTGGTTAGGTATTGACGATGGTACAAGATCATTACCTGCTGGCTATACTACTAAATCAAATTTCGATACTTCTAGCATAGCTGCAAAAACTGCATTGGGAAAAACAATGGCAAATAACTGGTCTCCATTAACTTCAACTGCTAAACCAAATGTAAGTGTTCAAATGAATGGTGGTTTTACAGGTACTTTTTTAGGTAAAAAAGTGGGTGGTATGATTGGAGTGAGTTATTCAAATGCTAATAGATTCCAAGACAATATCAATAATCAAAACCAATTATCAAATACTGGTTTCACTCCTTATGTAGCATTAAATGACAAGAAGTATATTAATGATATTAACATGGGTGCCATTGCTGGTTTATCTATTTTCCTAAACCCATTGAATAAAATTAGTTATAAAGCTATAGTAAATGTTAAAACATCTAACACTTACACACAACGTGCAGGTACTGTTTCTGATAGACAAGAACTAGTAAAAGGTAATGAGTTTGTATTTGGACAAAATACTTTCTTCACCAATCAATTAAATGGTGAGCATAGCTTGTCAAGTAAATTAAAGTTTAACTGGTATGGAGCCTTTACCATTTTAGATAGCTATAGCCCTGACCAAAGAAGAATTTTATATACTAAGAACATTGCAGGCAATGACCCTTATGTATTAAATATTTCAAATACATTATCTCAACAATCTGGTAGTCGTGTATTCCAAACGCTTAACGACTATATCTATACTGGTGGTGGTGATTTAACTTTTAAATTAAATCAACAAAATACTATTAAGGCGGGTTATATGGGCCAAGTAAAAGATCGTTTATATGACGCTCAATTATTTGCTATCATCTTGCCTAAGGACAATGCTGCTCTAAGATTATTAGACGCTTCAAGTGCATTTGTTGCAGATAATTTTGGAACAGGCACAGATAACAAATTTGCTTTCAACTCTATCCAAAATAGAAATTTCAGATACTTAGCAAATACCATTTTAAATGCGGGTTATGTTCAATTCGACAATAAGTTTTCTGAAGGCCTAAGAGTTGTTTGGGGTTTAAGAGTTGAAGATTTTGACCAATTAGTAGGTTCAGTTAAGAAGTGGGATCCTCGTCATACTTATTCTAAGGTTACCGATTATTTACCAGGTGTGAATGCAACAATTAAGTTAACCGATAAGGCAAATTTAAGAGTTACAGGATCTCAAACAGTTATTCGCCCAGAGTTAAGAGAATTGTCTGCTTTAAGTATATATGATTTTGAATTAAACGCTTCTGTTACAGGTAATCCTTCTTTAAAGCGAACTAAAATCAGCAATTTCGATCTTCGTTATGAATTATATCCTCAAGCAGGTGAAACTTTCTCATTGGGTGTATTCTACAAGAATTTTGAAAATGCAATTGAAAGTGTCTATTTCGAAGGTTCTGGGGGTTCAAGTTTATTCTCTTTCCAAAATGCTGCCAAGGCTACCGCTTTTGGTGCTGAGTTGGATGCTAGAAAAAAATTAAATAATCGATTTACTTTACAAGCCAATGCTTCTTATATCAATTCTAAAATTGATGATGCAAAAATTGGAATTAACAGACCATTACAAGGACAGTCACCTTATTTAATTAATGCTGGTTTATTATATGATGTAATAGAGAAAGGCTTTAATATGACAGCTTTAATTAACCAAGTAGGTAAGCGTATCTACTTAGTGGGAGATATTCAAGCAGGTGCTGGTTCTCCAGATGTATATGAAAACCCAAGAGCCTTGGTTGATTTCCAAGTAAGTAAAAAATTCTCTAATAATAAGGCTGAAATAAAATTAACTATTTCTGATTTATTGAATCAAAGACAAATTTTCTATCAAAACAATACGAGTAATACTAGTTATGATAAAGCAACTGACGCTACTCGTTTTTCTAGAAAATTTGGAACAACATATGGTGTAACACTTAACTACTCTTTATAATATAAAAAATCAAAAACTTTTTTTAAATACAACAACAATGAAACAATTATTTATTTTATCTCTAGCTTTTTTAGCCATTACTGGTTGCAGAAAGATTGAAACCGATGGCGAAAAAGAAATCTTCGTAGTTACGAAGGAAGTTGCTCCTGTAGGTGTGGTATCAAATACCGTAATCTTAACAGGCGTTATTACAAAAGACGTTACTTTACTTGCAAAGGATGTAAACTACCTTTCTGGTGTTGTTTATGTAACCAAAGGTGTTACAGTAACAGTAGAAGAAGGTGCAAAAGTACAAGGTAAATCAGGTGCAAACGTAGCAGCATTAGTAATTTGCCGTGGTGCAAAATTAATCGCAAAAGGTACTGCCGATAAGCCTATCGTATTTACTTCAGCTCAACCAAATCCAGCTTCTGGAGACTGGGGAGGGATTGTATTATTAGGTACTGCATCTGTAAACCAATCTTTACCATGGAAAGGAACTACTTACAAAGGTTTAACATCTGTTGAAGGTGGTGTGAACGATGCTGTAGTAGGTTATGGTTTAGCTGGTTCTGGTGATCCAGATTTCCCTACAGGAAATGATGCTGACAACAGTGGTACTTTACAATATGTAAGAATTGAGTATGCAGGTTATGCTTATTTACCAGATAATGAGTTAAACAGTTTAACAATGGCTGGTGTAGGTAATGGTACAACTATTGACCATATCCAAGTTACTTATGCAAAAGATGATGCTTATGAGTGGTTTGGAGGTACTGTTAACTGTAAGTATTTGATTGCTTATAAAACTCAAGATGATGATTTTGATACAGACTTCGGATATTCTGGAAACGTTCAGTTTGGTATTGCTTTAAGAGATTCTCTTATTGCAGATATTTCTAAGTCAGAAGCTTTCGAATCAGATAATGACGGAAAAGGAAATGATTTTACTCCAAAAACTACAGCAGTATTTTCAAATATGACAGCTATTGGTCCAAGAATACACCCAGTTTATGGAAAAGGAAATAGCTTATTCTATGCTGGTGCTCAAATTAGAAGAAACTCTGGTATTTCTATTCAAAATTCTATCATTGCAGGATGGCCAAATGGAATTACAATTGACGAATCAACTGTGGCTACTGATGGTTCTACTTTCAAGAATTTAGCGGATAGCACTATTAGACTTAAGAATATTACTTTAGCTGGTAATACAGTTGATTTATTATATGTTGGTAAAAAAATAGCTACTGATAAATCTACTGCAGATGTTTTAGCTATCTTCTCAACTCCGTTTTATAATAATACTATTTTAGGTTCTTCTACTCCAGATTACTTAAAGTTAATTCAGCCGTTCAACTATGCAAACCCTGACTTTACTCAATACGCTAATAACTCAACTCCAACTGGAGGTGCTGGAACTGACGCATTTACTGCAGCATGGGGTTCATTAGGAATTTGGGATAACGTTAACTTCCAAAAGAATGGTTCTTTCACTGACTCTAAATTACAAAATGCTTTCTTTGATAAGACAGCAACATTTAGAGGTGCAGTTGCTCCAAATGGCGTAAACCAAACTTGGTGGAAAGGTTGGACAATATGGAAATAAGCTAGTATTTAAAAAATTGTTAGATTACATATACAAAAGCGTCCCGTTTTTCGGGACGCTTTTTTTTTCTTTAAAATTTCACCTTTATGAAAATTAAAACTTATCAAGTTTATTTATACGCCATTACATTTATTATGGTTGTAGTGGCTTGTTCAAAGAATACTACTAATGATAAAACGCTAGTGGCTAGCTGTGACGCCAATACAAGCTTTAGTAAAAATATATTACCACTATTTAATAGTTCATGTAATACAAGTGGTTGTCATGATGAAAATAATGCGGCGCCCTTAAATAATTTTCAAGTAGTGCATGATAATGCTAGTCAAATTAGAGCCTCTATTGCATCAGGCAGAATGCCCATGGGTAAGACTTTAGCAGTAGCTGATAAAAATGCAATTTTCTGTTGGATAGATAATGGAGCTAAGAATAATTAATTCAATTATTCTACTTTATATATTTTTTCTTATTCGTTTATATACTCTTCTACAAATTTTTCGCAGTAATCTTTAATTAAACTTCTTACTACTCTAAACTGATCATTTATTTCCTCTTCAGTGCCTATTGCTTTGGCTGGGTCTGCAAAATTATAATGTAGTTTCACTGCCTTGGTTGGAAAATAAGGGCAACGCTCTTTAGCATTATCACATACGGTTATGACATAATCAAAATTGACATCCAAGTATTCGGTAATATTATTAGAGCTATGATGAGAAATATCAATACCTATTTCTCGCATAGTAGAGATGGCCTTTGGGTTTACACCATGTGTTTCCACGCCTGCTGAATATATATTGGCTTTACCCGCAGTCATAGAAGCTAAAAACCCATGGGCTATTTGACTTCTGCAACTATTGCCTGTACATAATACTAAAATATTTTTCATAAGCTTCTTATCGAAATAGTTAATTCAAAATTACTTTATTTTAATACATAAAAAAGCCCAGTCTTTTGAAGGACCAGGCTTTCTATTCTCAAACCCATATGAATACTATGCGTTGAAAGCGTCGGCTACGCCTTTATGTAAAATTTTTCCTGCTTTAATATTTAATCCTTTTGCTAAAGCTGCATTTTCAACACATGCTTTTTCCCATCCTTTATTGGCAATGGCAATGGCATAAGGTAAAGTAGCCTGTGTTAATGCGCGTGTAGAAGTTTGTGGAACTGCCCCTGGCATATTCGCCACACAGTAATGCAAAATATTTTGCTCCATGTACACAGGGTTTTCATGCGTAGTGGGTTTACAAGTTTCAATACAACCTCCTTGGTCAACGGCAACATCTACTACCACTGTGCCTGCTTCCATTAATGCTAAATCCACTTTCTTAATTAAATGTGGCGCTTTTGCTCCATGTAATAATACAGCACCTATGACTAAATCCACTGTAGGTAATTTTTCTTGAATAGCCATAAGGGTAGAATACTGCGTAACTACATTCGCTGGCATTACATCCGATAAATATCTTAATCTTGTTAAGTTGGTATCCATAATAGTAACATGGGCGCCCAAACCTGCAGCCATTTTAGCTGCCTGGGTTCCTACAATACCACCCCCTATAATTAATACTTCCGCTGGCTTCACACCTGGTACACCCCCTAATAATTTTCCTTTTCCTCCAAATGGTTTGCCTAAATAATAAGCACCCACATTCACAGCCATTCTTCCTGCTACTTCCGACATCGGCACCAATAATGGCAAAGAACCATCAGGTAATTCTACTGTTTCATAAGCAATACAAACTGCATGCGATTTCATCATCGCATCTGTTAATTCTTTTGATGCTGCAAAGTGGAAATAAGTAAATAAAATTTGTCCTGGTTTAATGAGTGGAAATTCAGCAGCAAGTGGCTCTTTTACTTTAATAATCATTTCAGCAATATCGTATACTTCTTTAGCTGTTGCTAAAATTGCCGCACCTGCTTTTATATAAGCCTCGTCAGAAAATCCAGAGCCAAGACCTGCCTTTGTTTCTACATTGACTGTATGACCTTGTCTTGTAAGTGCATCCACACCTTCTGGTGTCAAACCCACTCTATACTCTTGAATCTTAATTTCTTTAGGAACTCCAATAATCATGATTTTTTGTTTTTATTTCTGTACAAATATCGGTTTAAAGAAAATATTCATTTAATAATGGTAATATTCAGTAAAATATCTTGTTAATTTGGGTAAATAGCAAAAAATAACGTTATTTACAGTAGAATTTACCTAAAAAACAGAAATTATTTCTCTATGGCACTTGACCCTATTGACCAATCTATCTTACGCATTTTGCAAAAGGATGCCCTAGCTAAATTAAAAGACATTAGCGCTGCCATTAATTTATCACTAAGCCCTACACATGACCGCATTAAAAGACTAGAAGTGGAGGGTTATATTTTACATTATGTAACCTTGCTGGATAGAAAAAAATTAGACCTTGGCTTAGTGGTCCACTGCCAAGTAACTTTAGATAAACAAACCCGTTCCCATTTTTCTGAATTTGAAAAAACCATTGCACAATTTCCAGAAATTATTGCTTGCAGTTTAGTTTCGGGCAGTTTTGATTATTATTTAAAATTAGTCACAAAGGATGTTGAATCTTATAATAAATTTTATCAGGAACGATTAGCAGTACTTCCCATGGTGGCGCATATTAATAGTTTATTTGTGATGGATGAAATTAAAATAACTACTGAGCTTCCGCTTTAATAATGAATTCATATTTATGAGTAAGTAAAATAAATATAACTAAAAATAATAAATAACTATGTATAATATACCTCATTTCAAAGCCAAGGATCATCAAGAAGTATTGGACTTTATGCAAGCCAACCCCTTTGTAACTATTTGTGGTGTTGATAAGGAAGGCTTTCCAGTGGCTACACAAGTGCCTGTTTTATTAACCATTGAAGAAGATAAAATTATTATTAGTGGTCATGTTATGCGCAAGCAAGAACATACCATTGCTTTTGAAAATAATAATAAAGTATTAGTAATTTTTTCTGGGCCATCGGCCTTTGTAAGTGCCAACTGGTATACCACCAAAAATATGGGCAGCACCTGGAATTACCAGTCGGTGCAAGCAAAAGGAAATTTAGAAATTAAAGATGAAAAGCATTTATATCATTTATTAGAAAAGCTTACACTACGTTTTGAAAAAGATACGAATGCGCCTACGCAAGTCAAAAACTTATCGGCAGAATACCTGGAGCAAAATATGAAGGCCATTTATTCTTTCGATATAATAGTGAGTGATTTACAACATGTTTTTAAACTAAGTCAAAATAGAGACGAGGCTTCTAAAGCTAATATCCATGCTGAATTAAGCAAGGGAGATGCAGCTTGCAAGCATATGGCAGCAGCTATGAAGGCTCAATCAAATCCCAAAGATTCCCATAAAAATCTTTAAACACCGCAACGGTTCCATATGCTTCCACATGCGGCGCAATAGTAAATTCAACCCCTTTGGAAATATAATTTTGATAATCTCTTTCAAAATTATCGGTGTATAAAAATAAAAATACACGACCCCCTGTTTGATAACCAATATACTTTTCTTGTTCAGGCGTAGCGGCTTTGGCAAGTAATAACATACATCCATTATTGGCTCCAGTGGGTTGCACCATTACCCATCTTTTGGTTTCAGATAAAACAGTGTCTTCAATTAATGTAAAACCTAAAATACTAGTATAATAAGCAATGGCTTCATCATAATCACGAACCACCACAGCAATATGTGCAAGACTTTGTTTCATATTTCAAATATACAATTAATTAAAATCTTTCTTTAACTTCACCTTTCTATTTATTCCTAAATTATACAAATTTAATGGCTGCAGTAAAAAATTTAATCTTCGATTTAGGCAATGTCTTATACGATATTGATTTTAAAAAAATGAATACCGCTTTTGCCTCTATTGGTATTGAAGGTATTGATCAGCATTTCACTTTAAATAAATCGCACAAGTTATTTTTAGACTTAGAAATGGGCTTTGTAAATGAAGAGGCATTTTATGATGGGGTAAGAGCCTTGGTACATTTGCCTTTAACGAATGAACAAATTCATTTTGCTTGGAATGCACTACTTGTAGGCTTTAGAAAAAACAGCATTGAGTGGATTCAGCAAAACAATACTAAGTACAATACTTTTTTATATTCCAATACCAATCAAATTCACCACGACCATTTTATAGCAGAGTTTGAAACCATGGTAGCTAACTACCCTTTTGTATCTCTTTTTAAGAAACCCTATTATTCTCATGAAATGGGTATGCGCAAACCCGACCCCGTGTCTTTTACCTATATTTTAGAAAAAGAGGGCTTGGTGGCAACTGAAACCTTATTTATTGACGACAATGAGCCCAATATACTAGCGGCCGCCTCGGTGGGGCTTCAAGTGCTTCATTTAAAAGAGGGTATGACAGTGGAAAAGGATATTGAGGCCTATTTATAAGGGTGCTTATTAAAAATAATCCTTCACCATATTTCTTCTCTCTATTTCTTC
>JBAXWU010000090.1:0-6237 GCA_037128235.1 Chitinophagia bacterium
GATAACTCTACCACTAAATTATCGGTATTTAATTCGTCTTGTATTAATTCTTTCACCACTTCTTTTTCCATAATCAAATTCACTAGCGCAATAAATTTAATTTTTACAAAAAATTTAGCCAGTGCATAAGTAATTGGGCTTCCTTTATAACAAACTACTTGGGGTACATTCAATAAGGCGGTCTCTAAAGTAGCCGTACCGCTGGTAACTAAGGCTGCCTTACTATGTTGTAGTAATGCATATGTACTTCCCTTTACAACATGTACATTTAGTTGAGGGCTAATTAAACTATTAAACCATTCGTCGTTTAAGCCGGGTGCTTGAGCCACTACAAACTTATAAGCTGGAAAATGAATAGCCACACTTAACATAAGGGGTAATTTCTTTTCTATTTCTTGCTTCCTGCTACCTGGTAATAATGCAATCATATTTTGTCCTTGCAAACTAGGTAGGGGATGTGCTAAATTATTTTGAGCTGCTATCACTTCCATTAAGGGATGTCCTATATAATCTACCTCCCAATTCCATCTATCTTTAAAATATTTTTTCTCAAAAGGAAGTATACATAATAAACGGTCAATACTTGCGCGCATGGCAGGTACTCTATTTTCTTTCCAGGCCCAAACTTGAGGTGCAATAAAATAAACCACTTTTATTTTTTCTCGCTTGGCCCATTTTGCTATTCTTAAATTAAAACCAGGATAATCGATACAGATAAGTACATCAGGCGCGAAGGCTTTAATATCTTTTTTACAAAAACGAATATTATTTAAAATAGTGGAAAGGTTTGAAACTACTTCAGCAAAACCCATATAGGCTAAGTCTCTATAATGTTTTACTAAATGGCCACCTGCGGCTTGCATGAGTTCACCACCCCAGCATTTAATTGCTGCATGCTGGTCCATTGACTTAATTGATTTAATTAAGTTGGCTCCGTGTAAGTCTCCGCTGGCTTCTCCAGCAATGATATAATATTTCATTTATAAAAACCATTTACACGCAATGGCAATGATTGCGTAAATACAAGTTGAAAAGAATATTCCTTTAGCCGTTTTATCTTTTTGCTTTTGAAAAAAATAAGTAAGCACTGCTCCGTTAATAAGGAGTGATATACTTATCATGGCCGAGAGTAATGACTTCTGTTGATTCAACAGTTCTAAGAATTCTTGAAAACTAAATAAGCTAAACCTGTATTCATAGAATCCGAAGAATCCTAAAAAAGGCATTAACAAGCCTATGACAACACCTATAATATAATTATCTCTTTGCATCATTTTAACGCCTATTCAATTGAAATTACCATTTCCATTTTTTAGAAAGCTTTTCTTTAATAACATGATTGGTCAAATCAAATTGAACAGGAACCACACTTACATAATTATTTTTCAAAGCCCATACATCGGTATCTTTTGATTTATCAAAATTGACAAACTCGCCCGTTAGCCAATAATATTTTTTCCCATGCGGATCGGTTCTTTCAATAAACTTCTCATCATATTTGGCGTAAGACTGTTTGCAAATTTTAATTCCTTTTATTGAACTGGTGGCCACTTTGGGAATATTTACATTCAAACATAAATGCTTGTCTAATTTTTTATCGGCTAGTAATTGCTTAACTATAATACGCGCATAATGTTTGGCTGCGGTAAAATCGGCGTCAATACTTAAGTCCAAAAGACTAAAGCCAATACTAGGTATACTTTCAATAGAAGCTTCTAAAGCTGCAGACATAGTGCCTGAGTAAATCACATTAATAGAGTGGTTAGCGCCATGATTAATACCACTTAAGCAAATAGTGGGTTTATGATGTAATACTTTATCCACCGCTAATTTTACGCAATCCACAGGGGTTCCGCTACATGTGTAGGCTTCAACCCCATCAATAATATGTGCTTTTTGTAATCTTAAATGATGACCAAGGGTAATGGCATGACCCATACCGCTTTGGGGTTTATCGGGTGCCACCACAATTACCTTACCTAGGTCCTTTACGGCCTCTACTAGCGCCTTAATACCTGGTGCGCTAATACTATCATCGTTTGTAACTAATATAACGGGTTTCTCTGTTTTACTCTTTACCATACTGCAAGTTACCAACTACGGGTCTTGCAACAAAATAAGAAACCGCTTAGAGAAAATGGGTGGACTAAAGGGAGGAAGGCTGAACTTATCATTTTGGGATATACATTTATTTTAAAAATTACTAAAAATAAGTATGAAATAATTTGGTAATACTAAATATATTAGTAAATTGCACTAAAATAATTAGTTATGTCATACGCAGGAAAGAATTTAAAATACATCAGAAAGCAGCGCGAATGGACACAAGAAGAAATGGCCAATCAGCTTCAAATTAAGCGTTCTTTAGTAGGCGCCTATGAAGAAGAGCGCGCAGAACCAAGGCTCGAAGTAATGGAGTCTATTTGTGCCTTATTCTCTATTAATTTGGAGCAGTTCCTATTCCAAGACTTATCCCTAACGGGGTCTATGAATGGGGACGCTGAAGGCAGTACTGGAAATAGTTCCAATAGTAATTATCTCGAGCGCAGACGCTCCCTTAAATCAGATAAATCAAAGTCATTAGCACCTATAGTTCCCTTTGTACCTGTGAAGGCTGCAGCGGGTTATTTAGCAGGCTACGCCGATCCTGAATTCCTTGACGAGTTAAATACTTTCACTTTACCTATGTTGGCACCTGGCGACTACCGTGCTTTTGAAATCATAGGAGATAGTATGTTACCTACCCCTAGTGGCAGTGTTATTGTAGGCGAGAAGGTAGGCAGCTTTAAAGAAGTAAAAAATAGCAATACTTACATCGTTGTATCCAATTCAGACGGGGTAGTGTATAAGCGTATTATTACCAACGATGATAGGTCAAAAGAAGGAAATGGAGATAGGCTTACTTTATTGAGCGACAATCCTTTATACGAGCCATATCAAGTAAATACAACTGATATTGTAGAGATATGGAAAGCAGTTTATATCATACATAAAGCAGGGGCTCAGCCTATGTGGAATGTAGATCAATTAGCAGGCGTAGTCAATAACTTACAAGATCAAATAACAAGCTTAAAAAATAAGTTGAATTAACATATCTTAATGTATTGAATATCAATGCTTAGAATTAAAATAAATAGATTAAAATAGTAGGATAAAATAATTTTAATTCGATAGGTCTTATTCCCACTCAATGGTGGCTGGAGGCTTAGAACTTATATCGTAGACCACTCTGTTAATGCCTCTCACTTCATTGATAATGGCATTACTTACATGGGCTAAAAACTCATAAGGTAAGTGTGCCCAGTCGGCGGTCATCCCATCAACTGAGGTAACTGCTCTTAGGGCAATTGTAAATTCATAGGTTCTTTCGTCTCCCATTACACCTACGCTTTTTACAGGTAGTAAAATGGTACCGGCCTGCCATACTTTTGAGTACAGGTCAAACTCTTTTAAGGCATTCATGTAAACATGATCGGCTGCTTGTAAGAGTGCCACTTTTTCTCTAGTAATATCTCCCAATATTCGAATGGCCAGTCCTGGTCCTGGGAAAGGATGTCTATTAATTAAATTAGCAGGTATGCCTAATTCAAGGCCTACTTTTCTAACCTCATCTTTGAATAAATACCTAAGGGGTTCTACCAATTTAAGGTGCATGGTGTCGGGTAAACCACCCACATTATGGTGAGACTTAATGGTTTGAGAAGGTCCGTGTACACTTACGCTCTCAATCACATCAGGATAAATTGTTCCTTGACCTAAAAACTTAGCTTCCAATACTTTAGAGGCCTCTACTTGAAATACATCTATAAATAGTTTTCCTATAATTTTTCGCTTTTCTTCAGGCTCAGACTTGCCTGCAAGGGCATCATAGAACATATCCTTAGCATCAATACCTGTCACATTTAAACCTAGGGTCTTATATATATCTAAAACGTCTTGAAATTCATTTTTGCGCAGTACACCATTGTCTACAAATATGCCATGTAATCGGTCCCCAATGGCTCTATGAATTAGGGTAGCGGCTACCGTGCTATCCACCCCTCCACTTAAGGCCATGATAACATGACTATCTCCAATCTGAGCCTTTAGTTTATCTACCGTTTCTTGCACAAAGGAAGAAGGGGTCCAATTTTGTTGGCAGCCACAAATGCCTACCAAAAAGTTTTCAATCATCTTCTTGCCCTCAGTAGAATGATAGACTTCTGGGTGAAACTGAAATCCGTGAAGGCTGTTGCCGTTGTCCTGTTTTTTTCTAAAAGCTGCTACAGGAATGCTCTCTGTATCGGCCAAGAGTTCAAAATTGGCGGGTAGTTGGGTAATGGAATCGCTGTGACTCATCCAGACCTGACTGTTACTAGTAATTCCTTTGAATATAATATCTTCTTTTTGGATGCGTAATTGTGCGCGTCCGTATTCTCTTTTATTTGATTTTTCTACCTTACCCCCAAAGTTCTTCGCGCTTAATTGGGCACCATAACAAACGGTTAAAACAGGCAGTTTGGTGAGGATGGCTTCTATATCAACATTGGGTGCATCTGCTTCGTTAACACTGGCAGGAGAGCCGCTTAAAATGACACCTTTAAGCGTACTATCAAATTCAATGCTAGTATTAAAGGGCTTGATCTCGCAATAAACATTGGCTTCTCTTACAGCACGTGCTATAAGCTGTGTGTACTGGCTTCCGAAGTCTAGGATGAGGATTTTTTCAGTCATGTGGCGAAGATACATAAAAAAAATCCCGCTCAGAATGCTCGGAGCGGGATGGGTATAATAGCTTTATAACTTAGTAAAGTTAATGTCTAGTTTATTTATTTAAGCTTTTGCTTTAGAACCTGTTGCTTTAGTAGCAACTACTTTAACAGCAGTATGCTTCGCTAATTTACTTTTTAAATTAGCTGCTTTATTCTTATGAATAATGCCACGTTTAGCTAATTTATCAATTTGAGACATGATATTAGGTAACTTCTCGTCGTATACTTTTTGATCGTCTACGATTTTTAATTCACGAATAGCGTTACGGGTAGTTTTACCATAATAACGGTTTCTATCGCGACGTTTAGTTGCTTGTCTAATATCTTTTTTGGTAGCCGAATGATTTGCCATGTACTATTTAATTTTCAGGAGGGCAAAGGTAAGGTACTTAAGCAAATAATTAAAATTAAAATCGAAAAAAAAGAGAATTATACATAAATAATTGATTATCAGTATATTATATCTAATTCACTAGCTGGGACTTCCGCCTTCATTCCTTTGTTCTTTTAGGGCTGTATTTAGCACATTTAAACGGATATTTGCAGCACCTAAAAACAAGCGCACTCATTTGGAAATGACAATTGATAAATACCACCACTCACATCAGAACGTAGCAGATAAATTAGTGAGAGAATACGAGGGGCCCACGCCTTTTGCCTTGTATTTAAAAACATATTTCGCTGCCAATAAAAAACACGGAAGTAAGGACCGCAAAAGCATTAGCGCTATTTGTTACGAATATTTTAGAAAATTAAGTGAAGCTTTTCCTTTGCAAAATTTTATTTCTTCAGCCATTGATATTCCAAAATTCACGGCCTCTCATTTACAACAACCTTTATTATTTATTCGTGCAAGGCCTGGTAAAAAAGAACTGGTAAAAGCAAGTTTAGAAAAAGCGGGATTATTTTTTGAGTCCATTGGAGATATGTCATTCGCATTACCTAATACAAGTTCACTTCAAAATATTATTGTACTGAATAAAGAAGCAGTTATTCAAGATATTAATTCCCAAGCACTCGCTTCTTTATTAAAACTAATTCCATTAACAGAAAAACCCCTGGTGGTTTGGGATCCTTGCGCAGCGAGTGGAGGTAAATCTATTTTAATAAAAGATACCATGCCCTCTGTGCAATTGCATGTATCCGATATAAGAGAAAATATTTTATTTAATTGCGAGAAGCGTTTAAAAGAAGCAGGTATTCAACCCGCCTCTTTACAAGTAGTAGATATTACTTTACCCTTTGCCATTAAAAAACAATTCGATTTTGTTTTTGCCGACTTACCTTGTTCAGGTTCGGGCACTTGGGGTAGAACACCTGAACACTTACAAAGCTATACAGATGCACAATTAAATACAATGACCAAACTGCAAGAAAATATTTTGCATCATTTAATGCCTGCGATAAAAGTAGGAGGCTACTTATTAGCAGCTACTTGCTCCGTGTATAAAAATGAAAATGAAGAACAAATAGAAAAATTAGTAGC
>JBAXWU010000091.1:0-6141 GCA_037128235.1 Chitinophagia bacterium
TGGGACCAGGTGGTCGCAGGTTCGAATCCTGTCTTCCCGACCAAAAAAGAAAACATAAGCCTCAACGAAAGTTGAGGCTTTGTTATTTAGCGAATGAACAAATCAAGTTTACTTGAATTTGTGAATGAGTTAAATAACATAAAGGCCACGAAGTGGACTTTTGTTCAATAGTATAAATCAAGCTCGCTTGAAATCGCGCATGAATGAAATAACAATTAGCCTAATGAAAGAATTTCATTAGGCTAATGTTTTTATGCTTTTGCACTGAGGGTTAACAGGATGCCGGAGCGAAGCGATGGCCATCCTAAATTTTAAAAAAAATATAGATAGAAGAACGAAGTGAGGTGATCCTCTATCTTTTAAAAAAAGTAGAGGGTTACTTAAAATTCAATATCGCCCACTTTAACAAACTATTATTCTCTTTAGGCAGGTCTAATTTCTTTTTAATATTATACCTATGGTTGCGAATAGTTTTTTCAGAAACAAATAATAATTCTGCTATTTCTTTACTATTTTTTTGTTCAGCAATTAAACCAAGAATTCTGCTTTCAGTCGCTGTTAGTTTTTTATTCATAGCTTATACTGTTTGTTTTGTAGTATAAACTTATTACATATAATATCATTTCCGGTTAAAGTATTTTAAGAAATGAGTATATGAATAGAAAATTTGTAAAAATTTTATGGTTTTTTACTAAATCTTATTAAACTATTTTAACCAAATAGTATTTTGCTTAAACTATTTTAATATTGGCTTTAAAACTTCAAACTTACCATCGATAGTTTTCGAGTCGTAGTTTAAGCCTAGTATATGCGCGACCAATGGATAAATATTTACATTTTCAAAACCATCAATGGTTAAACCTTTTTTAAAGGCAGGGCCCCAAGCCATAAAGCTGGCGCGCATTTCAGGCATATGGTTATCAAAGCCATGTTTACCTATAGTGGGTTTAGACTTCGATAAATTAAAGATTTTTGGAAAATGGGGAACTACAATTAAATCACCTAATCTGTTATATTTGTCATCTGCTTTTTTATAATGCCAGTAGGCTGGAGTTTCATCTAAAGTATACACTGTTACACTGGTGTCTTTTTTAAGTGCATTATAAGTAGGTTCTACTTTTGATTTATCCTTGGCATATAAATGAAGTTGCGTATCGCCCCAAGGCACTGTAAAAGAAGCGGTATCAATACTAGAAGGTAGTGGTTTAGCATTTTCATTGTCTACCTTGGCCATGCCATGGTCTGAAACAAAAATATAATTAATGGGTAATTGTAAACTTGCTAACGATTCTTGTAGTGCATTAATACTACTATCAACAAACTGCACCGATTTTTTCACTAGTATATCGTCTGGTCCATAAGTATGTGCATCGTGGTCTACATCTGGAAAATAAAAGGTAATGAAGTGTGGGCGCTGGTCTTCAGGAAGGCTTAACCAATCCCTCACCGCTTTTATACGCGTAGCTATATCAATTTTATCAGTATAGATATAATGATAAGTGGGTTTAATGCCTTGAATTTCGGCCTCAGAGGCTACCCAGTAAAAACTAGCACTAATCATTTTTTGCTGCTCTGCTAAAACCCAAAGTGGGGTTCCCCCATACCATTTTCCTTCAGCCACCATTTTCTTATTACCCATATTATAAAAAGCGCCTGTGGGAATATCTATATAACTATTATCTACTAGTCCATGATGAGAAGGATATAAACCTGTGACTATACTATAATGGTTAGGAAAAGTGACAGAAGGATAAGAAGGTATCATATATTTCCCTCGAACGCCATTAGAAGAAAGTGCTTGTAATTTTTTGGCTTCGTATAGTTCAGTAAAATCGGCTCTAAAACCATCGGCTGAAATTAAAATAACATAGGGCTTATTCATTTGTTCAGGACTATTCTTTCTGCCACTAATAATTTGTTGCGTAGTATCCTGTGCGCTAGCATTCATTAAAGTAAATAAACATGCTATAAATAAAAAATGTTTTAACATAAAATAATTTGAAAGGGTTTAAAATAAACAAACTACTCGTTTACTAGAATGGTTTTTTATTTAATTTTTGTCTTATAAAAATACTAATGGGTAATGTAAGTAGGGCTACTAGAATGCCCCCTGCAAGGTCTAAGGGGAAATGTTGTGCTAAATAAATGCGTGAATAACTACAAGCAAGCGCATATAATAAAAAAATAACAAAAGCATATTTATTAGGGAATAAATAAGTAGTTAGTAAAAATAGTGTAAAGGCGGTGGCGGTATGACCGGAAGGGAAACTATTAAAAGTATGAATTTCAACACCCGCTACAGTATGAATTTGAGTAGTGTCTAATCCGCTTGCCATAGGGCGCATGGCAGTTCCAAAAATATAGTTTTTTGCAAATTGTGTGAGCAGGGTAGATACTAAGAAGTTCATCAAAATAAAAGTGGTATCCTTTTTATACAAGCCCACCAGCACAGTAAAATAGGGGATCCAGATCCATCCTTCGGCCAAATAGCTACTGTATTCAAAAACCTTATCTGCCACCAGGCCTAGGTTCGCGTTTAAATAAAGAAAGGCCTCATTCTTACCCCAGAGCATACTCATTGAAAACAAACTAGCAGCAAGGCTAATGCTTAAAACGATAGCGATTATAAAGTGCTTTTTTTGCAAGAATCTGGTTTTTGCAAATTTACGAAATGTTTATTCTTTGTTCTAAACAAATTATTTAAAAGGTTGTTATAACTTTAACCCCTCCTATGAGTCAAATTAAAGAATATATAACCGTAGTCGGTGCCCGAGAGCACAATCTCAAAAATTTTGATATTACCATTCCTAAAAATCAGTTAGTAGTGTTTACGGGGGTGAGCGGAAGTGGTAAGTCCTCCTTGGCTTTTGATACCCTATATAATGAGGGTCAGCGACGCTATATGGAAAGCTTTGGCGCTTATGCTAGGCAGTTTATGGGGGAGATGGAGCGTCCCGATGTAGACCAAATTACAGGACTTTCCCCGGTGATTGCCATTGAGCAAAAAACCACTAATAAAAACCCAAGGTCTACGGTTGGAACTGTTACAGAATTATACGATTTTCTAAGATTATTATATGCGCGTATTGGCAAGGCCCATAGTTATAATACGGGCAAGCCCATGGTCAAATTTTCTGAAGCAGAAATTATTCAAAATATTTTCACTCAGTTTAAGGACAAAAAAATTAATTTATTAGCACCTGTCGTGCGCGGTCGTAAAGGCCATTACAGAGAATTATTCGAAGAAATTAGAAAGAAAGGATTTGTAAAGGCCAGGGTAGATGGAGAGATTATTGAACTAAGACCTAAATACCAAGTAGACCGTTATAAAATTCACGATATTGAAATTGTGATTGACCGTATTCCTGTCACAGATGCGATGAAGACAAGATTGGGTGAAAGTATTTCCCAATGTTTAAAAATGGGCAAGGACTTACTCTTTGTTTTAGAAGAGGGTAAAACTAAATTGGTTCAATACTCTAAACAATTAATGTGTGAGACCACGGGATTAAGTTATGAAGAGCCTTCTCCGAATAGTTTTTCTTTTAATTCCCCTTATGGAGCCTGTTCTAATTGTAAAGGTTTAGGCAATGTGTATGCCATTGATATGAGTTTACTTTTGCAAGACACTGCCTTAAGTATTAATGAAGGAGCCATTAGTCCATTGGGAGAAGCCAGAGAGGCCAGTGTATTTAATCAAGTAAAATTATTCGCCAGAAAACATAAAATTAATTTAGACAAAGCCATTCAAGATTTATCTAAAGAGCATTTAAATTTAATTTTATTTGGAGATAAAAATATTTCTTCCAGTTTGGACATGGATTTAAACGATGAGAATATTCCCAACGAATACACGGGTAGTTATGAAGGTATCGTTCCCATGATGAAAAGATGGTTTACTTCTTCTCAAAGCACCGACCAATTAAAAGCTTGGGTGGAAGGGTATATGGAGCTCAATACCTGTCCTACTTGTGAGGGTGCTAGGTTGAGAAAAGAAAGTTTATGGTTTAAAGTCAATGATAAAAATATTGCTGCATTAAATGATATGCATTTAGATGCCTTGCAGGACTGGTTTAAAAAAATACCTGCTAAGTTGGATAAAAAAGATACTCAAATTGCAGCTGGTATATTAAAAGAAATAGACGACCGTATTTCATTTTTAATGAATGTAGGTTTATCGTATTTGTCTTTAAGTAGGCCTTCTAAATCCCTTAGTGGGGGCGAGTCTCAAAGAATTCGCTTGGCTACCCAAATTGGTTCTCAATTACAAGGCATTACTTATATATTAGATGAACCTTCTATTGGATTACATCAACGCGATAACCAAAGGTTAATTACAGCGCTTAAACAGTTACGCGATATTGGCAATACGGTTTTAGTAGTAGAGCATGATAAAGATATTATGATGGCTGCCGATTATTTGGTGGACATTGGCCCTAAAGCAGGTATTCATGGAGGGCATATTGTTGCTCAGGGTACACCGCAAGAAATTATTAAATTAAAATCGGATACCTCCTTATTTTTAGCCGGGAAAAAGAAAATTGAAATACCTGTTGAGAGAAGAAAGGGCAACGGCTTACACATACATATTAAAGGTGCTACGGGTAATACTTTACAAAAAGTAAACTGCAGTTTTCCTTTAGGTACATTGACGGTAGTGACAGGCGTGAGTGGAAGTGGAAAGTCTACTTTAATTAATGAAACTTTATATCCAATTCTTTCTCAATATTGTTATAATAGCAAAACCAAGCCTATGCCATTTGTCAAAGTGGAAGGCATTGAACAAATAGATAAAGTAATAGAGATAGACCAGTCTCCTATTGGAAGAACACCTCGTAGCAACCCCGCTACTTATTGTGGTTTCTTTACCGATATCAGAACCTTGTTTGCTTCTGTACCAGAGGCTAAAATTAGAGGCTACCTAGCAGGTCGTTTTTCTTTTAATGTAAAAAGTGGTCGTTGTGAAGTTTGTGAAGGCGGTGGAATGCGTGTGATTGAAATGAATTTTTTGCCCGACGTATATGTGCATTGTGAAAAATGTGGAGGCAAAAGATATAATAGAGAAACTTTAGAAATTAGATATAAAGGAAAGTCCATTAGCGATGTATTGAATATGACAGTAGAAGAAGCCTGTGAATTTTTTCAAGCCGTGCCTTTTATTTATAGAAAATTAAAAGTGTTATTGGAAGTAGGGCTGGGCTATATTACTTTAGGCCAGTCGGCCGTAACATTAAGTGGGGGTGAAGCGCAGCGGGTTAAATTAGCTACGGAATTAGGTAAAAAAGATACAGGTAAAACTTTTTATATTTTAGATGAACCTACTACGGGCTTACATTTTCAGGATATTCAATTATTAGTGGGTGTATTGAACCGATTAGTTGACAGAGGCAATACTGTTCTAGTCATTGAGCATAATATGGATGTCATTAAAGTGGCCGATCATATTATTGACCTTGGTCCAGAAGGAGGAAGTGGTGGTGGACTTATTCAATTCACAGGCACTCCTGAGGAAATGATTAAAAAATCAAAAACACATACGGCTCAATTTTTAGCATTAGAAATGAAGGGGTAGCTTTAGTAATTTTTTAAATAAGTATATGACTTAAATAAGTATACTGCTAAAAAATAAGTATACAACTAAAAAGTAATGCTATAATTTTTCTGCGCGTATCATGGGAATATGATCGATCTCATCCTCTATATATACATCACCCGATTGTTCAAAGCCTAGTTCGTTGTAAAATTTCTTTAAGTATAATTGAGCGCCAATTTTAATAGGCCCTTTTCCAAATAATCTCTCACACTCACTAATAGAGTATTGCATTAAGGCCTTGCCAATACTTAAGCCTCTATGTTTGGGAGCACTTACCACACGGCCAATACTTTGGTAACCATCATACATTATATCTTTATCGAATAGTCGGGTAGTGGCTACTACTTCATCACCCATAAAGCCAATGGTGTGAAATGCTTTTTGATCGGTATTGTCTAGGTCTAAAAAAATACATTTTTGTTCTACCACAAATACCTCGCTTCTTAATCTTAATACATCATACAATTCATTTACTGTTAGTTCGGTAAATGGTTTGGTAACCCATCGTAAATTGCTATTAGTACTCATAAAACAAAAATAGGGATAAA
>JBAXWU010000092.1:0-5841 GCA_037128235.1 Chitinophagia bacterium
TTTTAACGGTGCACTATGAAGCTTGTCCAGAACTATCCAATACCCTTGCTCAAATTAAAGCAGAAGGTTTGAAGGCGGGTGTGGCCATTAACCCCAATACCGATGCTGAAGTATTAGCTCCTTTTATAAAAGAGATAGACCTAGTTTGTGTGATGAGCGTATACCCTGGTTTTGGGGGACAGAAATTTATTGAAACTACTTATGAGAAAGTAGAAGCCCTAAAAGAAATGATTACCCAAGCGGGTGCTTCCACCCTTATTGAAATAGATGGTGGCGTGGATGCTAGCAATGCTGCAGCACTTACTAAGGCAGGTGCCGATGTACTTGTTGCAGGCACTACTGTATTCAAAGCAGCGGATCCTATAGCCATGATTGCTACATTAAAGCAGTCTTAATTTACTAATGCATGCTTAGATTTTTTATCAAGGACATCGTTATTGTTTAGCGTATTGTTAGTTATTGCGCTTATAAGATTAACCTTATTTTATCGTTTGATTAAGCCCATGTTATCATTTATAGTAATGCACATATGTGCGTATTTATTCCTTGTCTGCTATTTTAAGTTCATCTAAATTTATGTTAGGCTGATGAAATAAAATACTAACCCTTTAAATGTAACTACATTGACAGAAACTATCATCAATTTAGAAACCGTTAACCCCATTGAATTTTTCGGCGTTAACAACTCCAAGTTCGACATCTTAAAAAAGAAATTTCCCTTACTAAAGATTTTATCAAGAGGTACTCAAATTAAACTAAGCGGCGCTCCAGAACAAATTGATTTAGCCAAAGAAAAAATTGACTTAATCATTCAGTACATGGAACGCAATGGACATTTGAGCGAAAACTATTTCGAGCAAATTTTAGGAGGTGATGATGCCGAAACCATTGACAATTTTATTGACAAAAACCCGAACGATGTATTGGTATTCGGACCTAATGGCAAAACCGTTAGAGCCCGCACAGCCAATCAGAAAAAAATGGTTCAGGCTGCCGATAAAAATGATATCATTTTTGCGATTGGACCCGCAGGTACAGGTAAAACTTATACTGCCGTTGCACTTGCAGTGAGGGCTTTGAAAAATAAATTAGTGAAGAAAATTATTTTAACAAGACCTGCAGTAGAAGCTGGTGAAAATTTAGGTTTTTTACCAGGGGATTTAAAAGAAAAAATTGATCCTTATTTAAGACCACTCTATGATGCCTTAGATGATATGATACCTGCTGATAAATTAGGTTATTATATGACTACCCGCACCATTGAGATTGCACCGCTGGCTTATATGAGAGGGCGTACCTTAGACAATGCCTTTATTATTTTGGATGAATCGCAAAACGCTAACGATCTTCAAATTAAAATGTTCTTAACACGAATTGGTGCTAATGCGAAAGCCATTATTACCGGCGACCCTACCCAGGTTGACTTACCAAGAAATCAAAAAAGTGGATTGGAAAAAGCCTCTCGTATTTTACAAAATATTGAAGGTATTGCCCATATTCAATTAGATGAGGAAGATGTGGTAAGACATAAGTTGGTAAAAGCCATTATTAGGGCCTACGATAAGGAAAGAGAAAACGAGACGGAGAACTCTTACCACCGTTAAGCCCTTGCTTACAATACTTACCTATATTATTAGGAAGAATGAATTAAAATAGGATTAGATAGACGATAAGCCTATCATGATACCTCGTTCCAAATTTTGGGACGGGGTATTTTTTTTGTTTTTAACTGATATAAAAAATATGTAATTTTATAGCAATGTCTATAGAGAATTTACAACAGTTTACCGTGGGGGTTGAAGAAGAATACATGGTGCTTGACCCTGCTACGAAGGAATTAAAAAGCCATCAGCAGCAGATTGTGAATGAGGGACAAAAGAAGTTTAAAGAAAAGATTAAGGCTGAAATGCACCAGGCAGTGGTGGAAGTGGGCACTGGAATATGTAAAAATGTAGATGAAGTTTTTGAGGAGGTATTAGCCTTAAGAACACATGTTTCAGAAGTGGCGAATGGACTTGGTTTTAGCATTGGCGCTTCAGGCACCCACCCTTTTAGTTTATGGGAAACACAATTAGTATCGGATCAGTCGAGGTACCAAGCCATACTAAATGAATTACAACAGGCCGCAAGAAGTAATTTAATTTTTGGATTACATGTGCATGTGGGTGTTGAAGATAGAAGTATGGCCATGCAAATTGCCAATACGGCTAGGTATTTTTTACCGCATATTTATGCCTTAAGCACCAATTCTCCTTTTTGGGAAACGCGCAATACAGGATACAAATCTTATAGAAGTAAAGTCTTTGATAAATTTCCTAGAACAGGTATTCCTGATACTTTTGAAAGCATTGAAGCCTATGAAAAATTTATTCAACTACTTATAAAAACCAATTGCATAGACGACGGTAAAAAAATATGGTGGGACTTACGCGTGCACCCTGTTTTTAACACAGTTGAGTTTAGAATTTGTGATGTACCAATGACCATTCAGGAAACCATTACCATTGCTGCTTTTTTTCAAGCTATCTGTGCTAAAATATATTCACTGCGTAGGCAAAATATTAATTTCATCAATTATCAACGCGCCCTTATTAATGAAAACAAATGGCGTGCCAGCCGTTATGGTATTGAAGGAAAATTAATTGACTTTGGTAAAGAAAAAGAAGTCCCTATTCAAGATTTAATTTTGGAACTACTAGACTTTGTTGATTCAGTCGTAGATGAACTAGGTAGCAGAAAACATTTGGAAAAAGTAAAGGATATATTTACCAATGGTACTGGCGCCGACCAACAATTAAAAGTGTTCAATGAAACGGGTAGCTTAATTGAAGTAGTGAAGTATATTGAAACTAGTTTTTTAAAAGTATAAATCTACTCTGCTGCTTTGAAATCAAATAATGTGGCTGTAAATAAACCTCTTTCTCTTTTTTTAATAATTACATCCCAATTACCTTTATACCTTAAAATTTTAGGAACAAGTACTCCGTTGAAATAGGTCATCTCCACTTCCATCTGAACATTGAAATCGTATAACCCTGCTTTATAACTTAATGAGTAGTTACGCCCTAATACTTCCAATGTTTTTGGGTTAAACCAAGTAATCATTTGGTCTACCACTATTCTATTTTTATTTAAAAAACCTAGGTCTTGTTTAGGTTGTACATCAAATACATACACCAACTGTCCATGGTAGTCGACATAGTCTAATTTATAGTCGTATAGCGCATGTGCCGACTCGTCGTATAAGTCCAACTTGTCTCCAATAAAAGGAATACCTGGGATTTTTTTACCGGGGTTAAAGAATAACATTTTCAATTGCTCTTTTGCTTTTTCAATACCCGAGCCAGTAATTTCTCTCACTTTACCTTTTACAATATTGGTCTCTCCGCAAATACTACCCTTGGTAAAAAATAAACTAGCATATAAAGAAGGCGTTACATAATTATAAGAACCCGCTGCATCGCGTAAATTACCCGTTACTTGCTCCTCCAATACTTCCATGCTCCTACAATTGTCTTTTCTGGTTTGTTTAGTTTTACTATTTAAGGTAGCTACCACATTTTCGTTCTTATCTTTCATTTCTATATGATTGTAAGAACTATATCCGATAGTGCGCAGAGTTTTAAAGGCTTTATAAAAACTAGTGTCTTCTTTAATTCTTTGTAAAATTTCTTTGTAATCAAAATGGTTACGGACAATGGCGTCGGTTAAAGTAAAGTTTTGACCTCCCTCATTAAATGTACTGTCCTGTGCGTTTATTTTAGTATTGAATATAAACATTACCAATATAATGGCAATATATTTAAATCCTCTAAATTTATATCCTGTACATTTAAAGCCTGTATATTTCGAACTGGTAGAAGGCATAACGAATTATTTAATTTGAATCATTTTATAGTCCACCTTGGTATTGCCTTTAGAAATATCATTTAATTTTCCTTGTATAATTTTTCGGCGAAGTGGCTTTATATAATCAATAAATAATTTGCCTTCAATATGGTCGTATTCATGTAAAATAATTCTAGCGGTCATGCCCGTAAAAGTTTCTGTATAGGATTTGAAATTTTCATCCATATAAGATAAGGTAACTGTCTCAGCCCTGGTGATGTCTTCTCTAATTTTAGGAATACTTAAACAACCTTCGTTATATACCCAGTCGGTTCCCCCTGTTTCAATTACCTTGGCATTGATAAACACTTTTTTAATACCCGGTGCATCTGCATACACTTCGTCCTCTTCTTCTCTACTTGCAAATATTTGCTCACTGTCCATTACAAATAGGCGAACGTTCTTATTAATTTGTGGCGCAGCCAAGCCTACTCCATTACTTTCATACATGGTTTCCCACATGTCTTCAATTAATAAAGACAGGCCAGGATAGTCCGGCTCAATAGAAGGACTCATTTTTCTTAAAACAGCTGCACCATAGGCAACAATTGGTAAAATCATACTCGCAACATTATAAAATATAAAAATGGGGATATTGGCTGCAAAGTTATCAATAAAAGATGGCTTTACGAACGGTTACTCAGATATTCCTGCAATAACATGGTGGCAGCCACTCTATCGATGGTTTTTTTGTCTCTTCTATCGTTTTTCTTCATGCCCATTTCTACCATGGCCCTAACGGCATTTTTAGAACTATAACGCTCGTCTACTGTTTGAATGGGTATATGGGGAAATTTCTTCCCTAAATCAATAATTGCTTTTTGCACTAGCGGCGTAGCATCGGTGGGTGTATTATCTAAATTAAGTGGCTCTCCTATTAAAATAAGTTCTACGGGCTCTTTGGAAAAATAATCGGCTAAAAAAGTAAATAGGTTTTTTGTATCCACAGTAGTGAGTGCTGTTGCAATAATTTGCAAGGGATCGGTGACTGCTAGTCCGCATCTTTTTCCACCGTAATCAATACAAATTATTCTAGCCAAGGTTTTTATTTAATTAAAATGAATAAAGTTGTTATTAGCATAAGTTATTTCTATCACCATTGCTGCAATTACAAAAATACTAAATACAATACTGGCAATTCCATTGGCCGTCATAAAGGCAATATTTACTTTACTTAAGTCATGGGGCTTCACAATACTATTTTGATACAATAACATACCTACAAAAACAAGTAACCCTATTAAATAAACAAACTGAAAGCCTCCTATAAAATAAGCGGCAATGATAAAACTTGCAGAAAAAACATGTAGTACTCTTGCAATGCTTAAAGCTTTATTCAAACCCCAATAACTTGGAATGGAATAAAGCGATTGAGATTTATCAAATTCAATATCCTGTAAGGCATAAATAATATCAAAACCACTTACCCAAAAAACTACGGCAAAAGAAAATAATAAAGGGACTAATGTAAAGCTGCCAGTAACAGCCAAGTAAGCGCCTATAGGTGCTAGAGAAAGGCCAATGCCTAAAACCAAATGACATAAATAAGTGAAGCGCTTGGTATAGCTATAAAATAAAATTACGAAAAGTGCTACCGGAGATAAATAAAAACAAATATTATTAATAAAAAAACTAGCTAGTATAAAAACAGCCATATTTATAAATATAAAAACAAGGGCTTTTTCTGCTTTAATAATACCTGCTGGAATTTCTCTAATGGCTGTTCTTGGATTGAGCTTATCGAAATGCCTATCTAAATACCTATTAAAGGCCATGGCAGTAGACCGCGCGCTTACCATACAAACTAATACTAAAAAAAGTTTTAAGAAAAAATGTTCCACCGGCAGTTCTGCCATCCACTGCGCTCTCACACCTAATACAAAACCTATGAGTGCAAAGGGTAATGCAAAAATGGTATGCGAAAATTTAACCAAGCTCAAATAATTCTTAACT
>JBAXWU010000093.1:0-5798 GCA_037128235.1 Chitinophagia bacterium
CCTGGTAGAAGATTCCCTGGCTCTACAGGAAGTATGGACCCTGAAGATTACGCAGAAATTGGAGGATTATGGGAAGCATTAGATAGAAAAAAAATTAGCTATTATAATTTTGGGCAAGCCAATGAAACAGCACATGTGAGAGAAGACTGGAATGATACAGCCACTGGTGCAGGACATATTGTGATGGTGCCTATGCAAAAAGGGGTTTGGGCAAATACTTCTCATAATTTTGCTGGTTTTAATATGAATATTCCAGATCAATTTAGAATGAATCAATTTGAAGAAGAGTTTACCAAGAAATGGTTAAACGGAAAGGATAGTCTGCCACAATTAATTACTATGATGCTACCTAATGACCATACCGCAGACACTAGGCCAGAAGATGGCTATCCATTTACGGCCTCTTTTGTTGCCGACAACGATTTAGCCCTAGGCAGAACATTGCATTTTTTAAGTAGAACTCCTTATTGGAAAGATATGTTGGTTATAGTAACTGAAGATGATCCTCAAGGAGGCATTGACCATATTGACGCTCATAGAAGTATATTAATGATGGCAGGACCTTATGTAAAAAAGAATTATATCTCACAAACGCATGCTAATTTCGGATCTATTTTAAAAGTAATGTATAATATTTTAGCGGTGCCTTATGTAAACCAATATGATATTACTGCTTCTTTATTAACCGACTTTTTCACCAATAAGCCCGATTATACTCCCTATTATTTTGAGTTCCCTAGTCAAGAAGTTTTTGATTGGAATAAAGCAATGAAGAAATATAATCAGCCAATTGACTGGAGAAAAATTCAACAAGGTCCAAGGATGGATAATGAGCAAGAGCAAAGATCAGAACATAAAAAAGTTTCGGGTACTATTATTGAAAACTAATAAATTCAAGTTTGAATAGAATAAATAGCCATTTTATACTGCTAAGTTATAATATAGTTCTCTTAAGTACTACTAAGCTATGATTACTAACTGGTAATAATTATTTACTACAAAATAATAATACACTACAAAATAATTCTTTTTTTAACTATAGGATGTGAATTGGGCGCATTCACTGCGTTCAAAACATTAAAAGACCAATCTAATTGCTTTAATATTTCTTTGGTCTTAAACTGAAGTGTAATAGTTGATTTACCTTCGATTTCGATTAAATCGGTATTCTCCACTAGCGTATATTGGCTAAGATTTTGTAAGATAAAATTACAAGAGGAAACATTTTCTAATACTACTGTCAAAACCAATGATTTTGGCTCATAAAAGGATCTTTTTATCACCAAACATTCATTAATCAATGGAATTAATAAGCTATCTCTTCCAATTAAGGTATTGTCGTAATGAACTACTGTTCTACGATCAAATAAAGCCGACTTAATACTTTCCTGCGTTCTGTCTTTAGAAAATACCAAGGTAATGGGTCTATGTCCTTCGGTGCCTTTAGGACCTTTTTTATAATCCCACTCAATTAAGCCATGAATATCACTTGTACCCATTAAAGTTAAATTACGATCGTAGGCTATTTGCAAAGCCTCTGCAGAATAGTTATGCGTATTTACCACTTCAATGCCTTGTATTAAATTGCTATCTATTAATTTTTTATTTACTTCATTCAAAAAACTAATATAATCGTTTTTAGGTGTTTCATAAGGATGATTCCAGAATACAAAGGCATTTTGGTTTTTAGCTTCTTTATAAGCATCCAAGAAATTGGTGAAAAGTAATTTGTTAGCATCTTGGATAAATACAGCATTGCTATGACCAGGAGGCATGGCACGCGTTATTTCAGAACCTCTGATAATTACTAAATTATGGTCTTTAGCTTCTTTTAATGCAATTTGGTAAGATCTATTTCTGTCTTTATTAGGAATATCCCCTAAATGTGGTTGATATTCTAAATGTTCCGTTAAGGAAATAGCATCTAAATTATCCATTAAGGATTCTCTTACACGAATACTTGGCCAAACATCGCCATCTGAAAAAACAGTATGCTGATGAAGATCACATTTTAAGGTTTGATACCCCATTATATTAGGAAATTGTAAACTTGTACCTAATGCATGCGAATGGGTTGATTCTTGTGCAGATACAACTATAATGAAGGCACAAATGAATTGTACCAGACAAATAAATTTTTTCATAAATTTTTTAAATTATGCTATTTCAAATACTCGATTTCAATTATTCGATTTCAAAATCATCCTGTTCATCCTCTTCGAATAACAAATCATATTCTTCTACTTTTTCTTCACTTAATTCTTCAATGATTTCAAAAATGGTATCGTTTAATTTTTTCCAAACAATGGATTCAACATCTTCATGTATTAAAATTAAAACACATGATTCTGTCTTCATGATGGGTTCCACTAATAATACATTGTCACCATCATACTCATTGATGAGGTACTTTTTTTCAATTGTTAGATCGTTAAATACTGGCATAAAAATTAATTTAGATACTAAATTAGAACTTTAAAGAAATATAAAAAAAATAGTAGGCAATACAGATATTATCATATTGTAAAGTTTAAGCTCAAAGGCTAGATTAGTAAATGAATACTAAAAAGAAAATTAAAATTTTATAATAAATAAAGATTTTATAATATTAAGATAACAGTTTAGTAATGCGTAATATATATTTTAAGTGACTTTTTAGACTAATTTTCAACGACTTTTTTAACCTAAAAAATTACTAACTTTTCAACCTAAAATTTAGATGTACAAATTTTTCAATAATACAGATATAAAATTATTTGAATTTATCAATAGCCATCACAATGCTTTCTGGGACGAGATTATGTATCAAGTAAGTACGACCAATATATGGATACCCCTTTATATATATATAATTTTTATTCTATTTAAGGAATTTAATAAGAAAGGATGGATTTGCCTGGCAGTATTAGTTGCTATGCTATTTGTAAGTGATAGGGTTTCTACCTTTTTCAAATATTTTATGAAAACACTAAGGCCATCTCATGAAATATATTTTAAATCATTTATCCATTTGAGTAAAGCCGGACCTGGGGGCTTATATGGGTATGTATCTTCGCATGCATCCAACTTTTTTTCCTTTACAATTTTGTTATTTATTGTATTACCTAAAAAGTATAATGGGTTTAAAATAGTGCTATTGACTTCTGCTTTATTAGTAGCCTACTCGAGAATATACAATGGAGTACATTATCCATTAGATGTAATGAGGGGTATATTACTAGGGTCTTTTTTAGGTTTAGTATTTGGGGTAATTTTAAAATACAATAAAAGTATTAACCTATCTGTCAATAAAGATTAATTACTTTTTTTGTAGAATAAAGTAATAATCTAGTGCACTATTTCTAGTTTTGGGATTTAAAAATGCAGCATTTAGAGTGCTTACATGAAAAGCGGCAATGGTGTCAATGGAGTTAAAATTTAACAATATGTCCTTATTGACAAGCTTATTGGAGATTAATAAATAATCAGCAGGTTTTAAGACTTTTGCGTCTTCTATAATTTGGAAGCTATAATTACTGTAAAAATCTAAACTTCTTTCTCCATACAATTTGTATAAATAAAAATTCTTTTTGTCTATCTTTTTTATATTTATATACTTAGTTACACTATTGCCTAATTGATATTCTAATAATTTAGGATAGAAAAATACATTTAATAATAAATTAGTGATTAATATAGTAAATACTGCGAATTGAATGGTTTTAGGAATTAACTGCTTTTGTTTATAAATAGAATAGCCAAAAACAATAATAAAAATTATAAATAGTATACTAATTAAGTAATAATTTAAATTAAATGGAATTACTAAAAGAACAATGAGTATAAACAAGACCAAACTAAATAAAATGCCATTGATAATAGATAAAGTATTTCTAAACTTTTTATTTTCATTTATGGTAATCAAAGAATAAATATATTTTGCAGTAATAATGGAGGCGAATGGTAAAACAATATAAATATAATGAGGTAACTGATAATTACTAATGCCTAATGCAGTGTATGTAATTAAAAAGCCTGGCGTACTTATCCACTCTTGGTGACCCTGTATACGAAATTTATTTTTAATTGTATTGTAAAATTCTAGTACTAACCCTATTATGAAAAATAATATCCATGGTAAAAACCCCCATAATAAATTTTCAAATAAGAAAAAGAAATAGCCGTTTTCATGCCAAACGCTTTCTCCTGTAATTCTACCAAAGCTTTGTGTCCAATAAAAAAATCTTAGCCCAGAGGTTCCTGTTTTTTCGTACATTATCTTTTCAGGGTGCAGGTCGAACTGTTGGTACAATCCAATATCCATTGGAATTAGTAAAACTATTATTATAATTAGCCCTATTAAATATTCCCATTTAAAAAGTAGCTTAAAATTTCTGTGGATTAAAAAATGAGGAACAAATGAAAAAATGGGCACCATTAAGGCAATGGGGCCCTTTGTCATCATTCCAAATGCGACTGCCATGAATGCAGTAATCAAGGAGATCCATTTTTTGGTGAGTAGCCAATTAGAAAACTGCCATATTCCAAATATTACCCATGCCATTAACATAGTATCTGTTCTAAGGTCATGGGTTATTAAAAACATGGCCTGAGAGCTTGCTAGCACTAAAGCAGCCAATAATGCTATTTCTTTGATGTAATATAATAATGTGAACTTATAAGTGCTATAAATGGCTAAAACTGCCAATAAAATAGAAGGTAGTCTAAAGGCTATATCGTTAATGCCGAATATATACATGCTTAAAGCATTAAGCCAGAATAACAAGGGGGGTTTGTCTAGGTAATCCTTGCCTTGGTCATAAACTTGAAGAAAATTCTTATTTAAAAGCATTTCCCTAGAAATATTCGCATATTGAACTGAATCAATTTCCATTAAGGGGACTGTAATGCTACCTATAATATAAATAACTATACATAGAATAATATAGAATAAATATTGTTGCTCTAACTTGCCTGTTTTATAAAAAAACATTTTAATAATAATTTATTGTTACTAAATTAATTTTATTCTTTAATTTAAAATATTTTATTTAAATTGATTTAGTTAATTTTTAACCCCCTATAAATATACAAATGATTATCAACAAAATTTCAATAATTGTTCCTGCATTTAATGAAGAATCTACTATTAGTATTATAGTAGATAAATTATTAAATCTATACCTTGTAAATAATATAAAAAAGGAAATCATTATTGTTAATGACTGCTCCACCGATAATACCGAGCATTTAATACATAATATTATTCAATCAAACCCATTGGCTGAAATTATATATATTAAGCATGAGAAAAATTTAGGAAAGGGGGCGGCTATTCATTCGGGCATCAAAAACGCAACAGGAGACTACCTCATTATTCAAGATGCTGATTTAGAATACGACCCTTCAGAAATTAATAAGTTATTAAAGCCAGTATTAGAGGGTTATGCCGACGTTGTTTATGGTTCAAGATTTATAGGAGGTGCTCCGCATAGAATTTTATTTTTCTGGCATACCATTGGAAATAAATTCCTAACTTTTTTGTCGAATTTTTTTACCAATTTAAATTTGACAGATATGGAAACCTGTTATAAGCTTTTTAAAACTAGTATTATAAAAACTATTTCCTTACAAGAAAAAAGGTTTGGTTTTGAGCCTGAAATAACATCAAAAATTGCTAAAATTAAAGGCATTCGTATTTATGAAGTGGGTATCTCTTATTATGGAAGAACGTATTTGGAAGGGAAGAAAATTAATTGGAAAGATGGCTTCAAGGCTATATATTGTATTATTCGATATAATTTATTTAACTAACCTTG
>JBAXWU010000094.1:0-5788 GCA_037128235.1 Chitinophagia bacterium
GTATGATGCAAGCCAGTGAATCAGCAAAAAGAATTTATGATTTTCAACATACGATGGCTACCGCCAACTGGCCTTTAATTATTTTTTGCTTTATATTTTATTTTTTAGGAGGTTATTTATTTTATGCAGCTTTATTTGCAGCTGTGGGTAGTACTGTTAACGAAGACCCTCAAGATGCACAAAGTTTAATGTTCCCTATTACCATGCCACTTATTTTTTCTTATATCATTACCAATATGGTTACCCAAAACCCCAATACACCTATAGCATTTTGGGCCAGTATGATTCCTTTTAGTTCTCCCATGGTCATGATGGCAAGAGTTGCTTATGGTGTTCCTAGTGCAGTAAGTTATTGGGAATTAGCTTTAAGTATGTTATGCCTTATTGCAGGATTTATATTTACTACTTGGTTAAGCGGGCGTATTTATCGCACGGGCATTTTACTCTATGGTAAAAAAGTAACTTGGAAGATTATGTTTAAATGGGCCTTTAAAAAAGCATAGTAGTTACTCAATAAATAGTAGATTCAAAATTATTGCTATAACGCAATTCTTATGTTCACTCCTGCCCTTGTATTGGTAATGGGCGGTGAAGAAGATATATAAGGTGTGGCCTTTCTTCTATCGTAGAAGAATTTTAAATTTATTTTAGAATTTAAAACATAATCAATAGAAGGTTGTATGGTTACTTCTCTCTGACCGCCCGTTCCATAAGCATTGGCTTGATCGAGTCTGCTATTACTATTAAACATATCGCGGGTGGAAACGTCTAATCTGAAGGTTAAATCATTACTTAATTTACTATCGTTTAAACCTGGAAGGGCAAAAGGTAGCTTCACTCCTTTTTTACGAAAAGCCGTTCCAAATACCCATTCAGTACTATTATTTTCACTTAATTGATAGTCGACTAAGCTGAGTGATAAGATTCTACTCTTCTTATATTCAAAACGAAGTGACCATTGTGTAACCGTAGTTAAATTTAATCCTAGTAATGGTTCCATTCTTTCGCTAATAGTTATATTGGGTACTAAGAAATAAGGAATGTAGTTACCGCTAATAGTGTCTTTAAAGGAAGGAGCCCCTCTTCTAAAAATGTCGGTATATTGTAATGAACTATTAAAACTATTCATGGATAAATTACTATTGTACCCATGTGTTAAACTAATATTGGTAAATAATTCAGACAAAACTGGAAGTTTTGATAAACCATTGAAAATAATTGTCCAGTTAGGTTTAGGCAACATACCTGAAAATGGATTAGACCTTATACTTGAATTATTTTGATTTAATAAACTTACTTTTTTAGGATCCTGTCCTGTATAAGCTGCAATGAAGGCTGGAATTAAAACATCTTGCGCATATTTTCCATAACCCACTGCATAACCATCTTTTGTGGTAGCACTTTTTCCAATAGCAGGGTCGGTCCAATAGCCATTGTTGAGAGCTACACGCTTAGAAATATCGGTTCTATAAGTTTCAAAAGCTTTAAACTGTGTTGAAATAATATTAGGGTCGTGGACATCAAAAAAAGTATTCAAAGCAATATAGCTAATAGTAAAACCACCTGCTGATAAAGGATTAGCGTGTACTTTATTATCATATCTCGGGTTCAATACATCTACATAGCTATTGGTATCCTTAAAAAATTCTGTATACTCCTTAGTAAAAGTTTTATTAAAATTTACATCAATAATTAAAGTTTTAATAGGCTCTAACATGATTCTTCCTGTGAATCTTTGTTCAAAGCCTTGTCTAAAAATCATATTAAATGCAGGACTTCTGGTAAACTTATTATCCTTTTCTTGTTTATTTAACCAACTGCTATCGGGCTGTCTACCAAAAGTATAATCAAGGCCAGGAGCCAGTCCACTAAAATCATTATTTAAATACTGCACCCCGCTTAAATAACCTGGTAGTCTACTATTATAATTCTCAGCATAATCAAGATTGACTGTTTGCAACATGGTCAAAAACTTAGCAATAGGTTTTAAACCTTCAGGCACATTAACAGGCTCATTGGCTTTCAATACTCTTTGTGCTACACGTTCTAACCTTCTTGCCTCTCTCCATTTTTTCAAAGTAGAATCGCGCTGCTTACCCTTCATACCCGCCAAGGCTTCCTCCTTAGTCATTAATATTTTAGAAGAGAGTGGATTGGTTTCAGGTCTGGCACCCGTCGATCTTTGATCTGACAATAAAGCATTCACATATTTTGATTTTCTATAAAAGCTAGCAAAATTAAACTGCGCATTAATTTGTTGAGAGAATGTATTTTCAATGGTATTACCCAGGGCCTCGGCTAGCCTGCTTGCTCCTATCCAATTATAATTAGTGGATACATTATAACTAGATAATATCCAATCGGTCAAAGGAAATTTGGAAGTAGGGATGTCGTAACGCATCGATACTCTTTGATTATACAATGTATTTCTTCCCGCACGAAGCAACATTCTTGTTAGGGAATCTTTTTTGTCTTGGGTATCTAGTTTTCCATTGGGTTCATCAATTCTTGAATTCACATTCACCGTCGCATCTAAATTAAGTGACCTAGTGAGCGGCCAACGCATATTAAATATACGATTCATCGTAAAGTACTTATCGAAAGTGGTTTCTGCTTTATCAATCGAACCATCTGAACCTACTATTCTTGGTGTGAATTCACCAAACTGTCTATCTAATGCAGTTCTATAACTAATTAAACTTGGTGCAGGTGTTAAGTTTACATCGCGTATCCAAGCAAACCATGGTGAAGCATTTTTTAAAACTTTCTTAAAAGGTTCAATACTTCTTACTCTATTATTAAAGGTATAACCAATGGCTCCTCTTTGTTTAGTCAATTGATTTAATTCAACAAGCGGGCTTGTTTGTTGCAATTGAGAATAAGAATAACTAAAATCAAAATTACTAATGCTAAACATATTCGACCTTTTACCTGGCATCACTCGTACATTTGTGAAGTTGATAGTTTTGATGGTGGTCTGGTCAACAGAGGCTGCTACAATGGAGTCTCTTTTAAATACATCCTTTGTATATTTAACTTTATCGGAATACAACACATCTTTATCAAAGGGATCAAACATTGGATTTTCAGTAGTTCTATTAATGCTTGCAAAAACTGGTAAAGAAATTTTAATCTGCTTAGGTAATAATTTCCCAGCATCTATAGTAGAAGCAATATCAAATTGTGTAAGTCCCGTTTTAGAGCGTTCATTCATTTTTTGTTCTACAGAACCAAAGCCTGCTGTACGCTTATTCACTGAAACCGATAGGGTTCCTAAATCGGCCAATATTAAATCCATTCTACCCAATGCAGCCCAGGCGCCTCTTTCATCTAATTCAGATAATCTTAATTCATTGATCCACACTTCTGCATCTACGGCACTTGTAGCCTTTGTATTTTCAATGGCAATTAATATGCCCCTTATCTCCCCTAAATTGGGTGAACCCTTTACAGTATATCGCTGTCTACCAAAATCTTTTCCATACAAAGAACCTGCACCTAATTTTGAATTATTATCCCTCTCCATTTTAAGCGTAATTAAATCGCTTAAACTTAAATTTAATTCGTTGTCAGCTGGCCATACCGAATCGGCCAGTACTTTACCATTTAACTCTCCCTTGGTAACGCGAAGAGGTATGCGAATCTCATAAAAATTATTTTGAAAATCCTGACCCATACGAATAACGGCTGTTAAATCGCCGTCGTTAATTTTAGTTACACTATTAAGTATGTTCTCCGCATGTAAAAACATGGAGAGTCTTCCATAGCGTCTTATATCAATATTCATTGTTTTAAAAACCCCTCTTGGCGAAGCGCCTGCTCTGCCAGCCGGCTTTAAACCTTTTAATTGCATAGACAAGGCTTGTTCATTTTGAAGCAAGTTCACTCCATTATTACTTAATAATTGTACACGCTCAATACCCGGAGGAATAATATAATTAACTGGCACCCTACTGCTATTTTCCTCTACACTTACTGCCAGTGTATTTAGTCCCGTTAAATCGGTTAAAGGTGAATACTGTTCATTATAGTCAACCACATTGGCATACTGTCTCCATTGATTACGAACTAAATCTAATTTAGCAAAACGAAGTGTAATAGAATCTTCAAAGCCTGTTAAATACATTCTTAAAAAGCGAATCGACTTAAAGTCTCTTATTCCACCCACTGTACTTGAATAAGACTTTATAGGTACTCTAAATAAATACCAGTTTTCTGAACTAGGTGTGCCATCGGCTAGTGTTACATTCACTATTTTTGTATCTGTCACATATCTGGTTCCACCAATACGGCCTTTATCAAGTGGAATTTCATATTCAAAATAAGCTTCTGTTTCATTTAAAGCATTGTCTCTGTTTAAGTCTTCGTTGTCGGGAAGTAAAGTAGCCGCAGTACTGAATTCACTTGTACCAGCTAAAGAGGAATTTCCTTGAGGATTATTAAAATATTTATACCTACCTAAAATGTCTACTTTGTTTGCATCATATTTAGCATCTCTGTACCATACATAGTTATCGGCACTAGGATCGGCAAAAAATTGCTTACCTACTTCAGTGGCCGTCGTTAAATTATATTTTGCAATAACATCTGCTCTTTGTTTTATCTCCAAACTATCGGTTAAACCATCTAAACCTACATCCTGGTATTTTCTATCTTCTGCATTATTACTAAATGCATTGGTTACTTGAATAGGATTAGTAGGTACCCTTCCCCAAGTAGAACTATCTACACTGGCAGGAATGGTTGGTGTAGGCATTCCATTTTCATAAAAGCGTCGGCCATCACGCAAAATATCTTCACTTACATTTCCTAAGTTCAAAATTAATTTACCACTGGTAGCAGATGATTTTATATAAGGGTCTTGTACCCAAAATTCTACATACTCAATGATACTGGTTTCAAAATCGGTTTGGTCTAAGGCACGCATAATACCACCCCATTTTTTAGAAGCCGATTCTTTATTAAATTTTCCTGGTCTTGCCGCATCTAATTCACTACCCTCATAATTATAGTTATACGGGCCTCTATCTCTTGGATAATAACTTAAATCGAAAGTAGGTAACTGCACATCGGTAATATTGGTAGTCTTATTGGGAAATAATTCATTGGTAAATACCTGGCGCACTCTTGGATCACTTAATGCTTTAATGTTACTAATTAAAGGATTATTGGAACTGTTTTTATCTTGCAGGGTAGGTTCAATAGTATACCAAGCTATTCTTGCTCTATTTTTATTGTAGTCAATATTGTCCGATAAATTTCCTTCTTTGAATCTATCCATTGGAGTGGAAGCCAAGGCCCAAGCAGTGAATGGAAAACGTAAATCGATATTGGTTCTCGTCGATTCAAAATCGTCTAAATATACCACACCGCCACCTGCCTTACCTATTTGTTGCGCATGACCCGGTTGTAAATAAGCTGCTTCTCCATAGGCTGTGATAGAGGACTTTGCTTTTGTTTGATAAAAAGGTAAGCGGTCCAAGGCTCTTGTTAAACCAGGTAGCTCTGCTCTATAATTAAAATCAAAACCATACATGGAGTTTTTAATGGGATCTGATCCAAAATTGGTTTTTGTAAAAAAAGGACGCTCGCTTAATCTTGTACTTGATACACCAAAGTTGAAATTTTTACTTTGCATGTAATCTAAACGAAGCGCTCTAAACCCTCTTTCTTGAAAACCAAATCCTAAATTATTTTCATAAGATACATTCACTGGAATATTAGAACCTAAAATACCTGGGTTAATAATTCTCACTGTACCAGAACCATAGTCTACTAAATAATCAAT
>JBAXWU010000095.1:0-5765 GCA_037128235.1 Chitinophagia bacterium
ATATAATACACGCGAATAGGAGAATGGGTGATACGCGATGTTTTTTTGAAATTAGCCAATGACCTTCCTTCCACTAATTTCCCTAATGCATGATTTAATACAATATTTGAAAACATTAAATTAATATACCCTCTCTGTATCACTCTATATGAAAATTCAGCATCCACAAAATCTATAAATAAATCTTCATTAAATGCTCCTACATTTTTAATCAAGGATAAGTTTACAATAGAGCCGGAAGTAATTAATGTAAGGGCTTCTTCGGGTTGTTCTTTAGCTATAGTAAAATCAGGCTGGCAATTCACCCCAAACTGTGCCACATTAGAATAAGCAGAAGCCTGAGTTTGCAATTTATATTTTTCAAAATCGCCAGCTTTGAATGAAGAGTCCTGATCCATAGTCAATAAATAATCATAATTATTTCGAGACGCTTCTTCCACTGCCTTATTTAATCTCTTGGCGATGCCTTCATTGGCATTAAAATAATGGTATTGAATGGAAGGGTGTAGTCTTGTCAAGGCCTCTTCTATTCCAGGCAGCTTGGTTTCGCTGTTATCATATATATACAATTGCTTAATACCCTGAACATAGGTTTTTATGTTTTCGGATAAAAGCTGAATATCAGGATGATATAATATGACAACCCCGGCAATGTTCATCCGATGAATGATTTAGTAGTTCAAATTTAAGCCAATTCGATAAAACCACCTTCTTTTGAACTGCAAATATTGATTATGATCAGATTTTAAGCATAAATATTTATCTTGTACTAGCTATGAGTGGTAAAACAAATATTTTTTCGATTGTTATTCCTTTTAAATCGGGCAAGAAATATCTATTAGATTGTTTGCATTCGGTTATAGCACAAGACTACCCCCATTTTAACATTCTAATTTTAGCAGACAATACCAGTAATATCGATGATTCAATAGATGCAGTGCATGCACTGCAGCATAGTAAAATTAATGTTCATGTTTCAAACCAAAATTTAGATATTCTTCAAAACTGGGGACGCATTAAAGACCTAGCTAAAAATGAATACATGACCATACTAGGTTATGACGATTTATTAGAGAAAACATTTCTTTCTACTATCAATGAATTAATTAATCAAAACCCAGAAGCAAGTTTATACCATACACATTTTAATTACATCAATAACAAAAGCGAATTTATTAAAACATGTCAACCCTTGCCTACTCATTTAAACGTAAGCGAATACCTTGAACATGCATTGAAGGAGACTATTGATATTATGGCAACTGGTTATGTTTTTAAATCGAGCGACTATGATGCACTAGGTGGCATACCTACTCAATACCCTAATTTAATTTATGCCGATTTACAATTATGGTTAGCCCTAACTAAAAAATCTTATCTCGCAATAGACAATAGCGCACAGTTTTCATTTAGAATTCACGCCTCTACCACCAAAACTTCTAAGGATAAAATTTTATTAGACGCTTTTATCATTTTCTTAAACTATTTGAATGAACTAAAAAATGAGTCTAGTAAATTAGCCGCTGTCATTGAAGAAAATGGCAAGCAATTTACAGAAAGCACTACCAAGGCCATTGCCCACAGGCTATTAAGAACACCCAAAGCACTCAGAAAAGGATTAACTATAGATGAAATGATAACTGAGATTGATGAGAAATCGAAACTATTGGGTATTGATTATGCGCCTCTTCAAATTAACTCCATTCGCATGGCCAAAATCATTGAAGCTATTCCTTTATTGAATAATTTATTTTTACTTTTTAAAAAAGTTTATAAAAAACCTGTTTTATAAAACTTTTCAGGTCTAGCTTATAAGATTTAGATTTTACAAGCTAGCATTTCAGTACTTAAGCTATTTTAAATTACTAGCCTTTATAGCATATAAAAATTTCCCAAACTTAGATTGTAGTAAATAATATAAAAGACTTAATCTACATTGCCAAGCACGAGCTGCCAAAGAAAATCCATAATAAGATTCATACACTTTAACATTCTCTTTGAGCGATTTTAAATATTGATTAGTACTTACTCCACCATCATCAAACTTTACGATGGTCTCATTCATGTAACCATATGGTTCGTTTTTCAATCTGCACATTAAATCATAATCCATCGCAATTTTAAGGTCTAATGAAAAATTACCTAGCTTTTTATACAGTTCCTTTTTTAGAAACCAAGTAGGATGCGAAACAGACCTCATGCCCTTGTATAATTGACCTGCATCAAATGGGACGCCAATTCGCACCCAAATACCTCCTCTCTTCATGAATATATTACCAGTTGCCCATTGAACACCACTATACTTATTAAAATAGACTAGCACATTTTCAATAACGGTAGTAGAATAATAAATATCGGCCGAATTTAAAATATGAATAAGGCTACCAGAGCAAAGGGCTAGCCCCTTGTTAAAAGCATCTGAAATACCCTTATCTCTTTCACAAAGCCATTTGCGATACGAAGGCTGAGCTGAATTTTGCAACCATTCAGCAATATCCTTATTACTTGAGCCATCAATAATATAATGCTCATAGGGCTTTACTGACTGCGCGTCCACCGAACTGCAAGTATTTTGCAAGTCGTTTAAATTGTTAAAACATATTGTAATGACCGACAATTGTTCCATATAGTAAAAATAAGCCCATTTCATTACATATTTACTTTTACCACAATTACAATATATTTGTGTTATGGGTATTATTCAAAAACAAGGGGTAAAATCATCGTTCTTTATCATGATGGGCTTTGTCATAGGCGCTGTCAACCTCTTAATATTATTTCCCTTATTTTTCTCCAAAAATGACCAAGGCCTTGTAAGAGCCATGATAGATATTGGTGCTACCTTTTCTTTGTTCTGTACTTTAGGTACATTACCTGTTATTTATAAATTTTTCCCCTTTTATAACCATTACCTAGGCCCCAAAAAATCTGAGCTCCCATTTATTACCCTTGTCATTAATTTAATTGGATTTAGTATTCTTTTATTTATTGGATGGCAGCAAAAAGATTTTATCATTCGTAAACTTGGAAAATCTCCTAGCCTTGCACATTATTTTAACTATTTATACCCCTACTCCTTTTTCTTATTATTATTTTATTGGTTAGAAGCATTTGCCTGGGGATTAAGAAAGGGTGTTTATTCCAATTTTTTAAGAGAGACCCTTATTCGCATTTTAACCACGGTGTTAATTTTAGCCTTTGGTTTTAAATTTATTGACCTCATTAGTTTTTTAACCTTATTCAGTTTGCTGTATGCAGTTCCTGCTATATTGTTACTAATTAATTTGATTCAGTCAAATGGTTTTTCATTTAAAAATTTTAAAATTAGCAGTGTAACCAGAAGGCTCAAAGGCAAGATGATTAGCTTTGCCTTATTTGTTTTTGCTGGACAATTTTTCAATTTACTAGCGCGCACCAATGATACTTTTTTAATTGTGGGATTAAGAGGCTTAAGTGATGCAGGTATATTTGCCATTGCTACCTATGTTTCTGCAATTTTAGAAATACCCCAAAGAAGCTTAAACTCTATTAGCATTCCCATCCTTGCTACTTCCTGGAAGAACAAAGACTTTGCCAATATCAAAAACATATACCATAAAAGCGTATCTAATTTATTAGCCATTGGCCTATTATTATTTGGTTTGATTTGGTTGAATATTGATAATCTAATTAATTTTTTAAACTGGATTAGTCATAAAGAAGCGGGCGGTTATGATGCTATTAGTAAATTAATATTCATTTTAGGCATTGCTAAATTAATTGATTTAGCTACCGGAGTGAACAGTCAAATTATTGGTACTTCTAACTATTGGAAGTTCGATTTTTACACGAATTTATTTTATATCATTGTTTCTATTCCACTGAATTATTATTTGATAAAAAACTATAATTTAGAAGGGCTAGCCTTTTCTAATTTAATTGCCCTTACCTTATATAATACGATAAGGTTTATATTTATTTATAAAAAGTTTAATTTACAACCCTACACTTATAAGCATGGCCTATTTTTAGTATCAAGCATTAGCTTAATGTTACTCATTCACTTAATTCCTACTGTTAATAATATACTTGCTAATATTTTACTACAGTCCTTTGCTTTTGGAATAAGTTTCTATCTGCTAGTAAACTGGCTGAACCCTGCTCCAGAAATATTGAATATGGTGCATGATTTTATTAAAGTAAAATTACCGGGCTTCTTTAAAAAGAAATAAGCCTATTTCTTTTGCGCTACACTTACCAAATGAAAGGGCGGATAGGTTTGCTGATGCAACATTTCAAAATCACAATACATTAGTAGTTCTTTTACTAAATCCAAATTAAAGACATGGTGGTGCACTGCCCTGTTTTCTATATTAAGCTTGGTTCTTTTAGTTAATTGCTCTTTAGACTGCACAAAGGCATCATGTTTAAAATCGTGCAGCGCTATTACTTCCTCAAAATGCGTACTATCTTCTTCTGTGGTATTGTTTTTATAATCTTCAATTAGATGGGCTAATGTGGTGATAGATCTTTTATTATCAAATGTAAATTCTTTGTCTGGAAGCACTAAAACTAATCGACTTTTGCTTTTCATTACCCTAGACCAATCATTTAAAGCCTTAATAGGATTCGCAACATGCTCTAATGAATGACAAGAAAGTACAAAATCATAAGAAGCATCATTCACTTCTTTTAAATGGGCAGCTTCACTAATAAATTGATACCCTTTTTTGTTTTTATAATAAGTATATAAATTACCTTCTTTAATTTTCCCTTCCCAAATTGTATTATTAGAAAAATTTACTCCATCAATTTTTTTGGCATATAAATAAATAGGAAAAGCACTTTTAAAACTAAAAAATGCACTAGGACCGCCCAGTTCAATACCCTCTTGCCCTTTAAATGTAGCTGCTAATTGAATCATTCTTCTTTTAGTTGGCTGCTTTAAATAAGAAATAGTAGTAATTATTTTTTCAAATAAAGTCATGCTCAAATTAATTAAAGTTGAATTAATTTTAAAAAGCCATCTAACCCTTTCTTTTTTTCTGCTGTTAATGTATAACTTATGTTTTCAGTATAATATTTATGCAAATCATATACTTGCTCTGATGCAGGTATTAAGGCAATCACTTCATCCAAATGCTTCAAACCATATTCATTAGCCGCGTCAAATGCTTCCATAAATTCAGGAGGTATGGGTTTGTTCGCCACCCAGGCCGCAAAAACAAAGGGAAGTCCTGTATGTTGCTTCCACGCTAATCCTAGGTCATAAATATGCTCAAAGCGCTTTAAACTAGCCAAGGCGCGGTCTCCAATTATTATTCCTGCAGTGGTGCCTGAAATTTCATTTATATAGCCTTCAGCAGCTATTAAAAACTCCACTTCTTTTTTCCAATATTGAGCTAATAAAACCTTAGCCAAGGCCACCGAGGTTCGACTTTGATAGTCTAAATACACCTTCTCAATTTGATCCATGGGTACTTGACTAAATAAAGCCACTGAAGCCACTTCCCCATCTGTGCCAATCACATACTTTGAAATAATCTGAGGGTTGGATAATAGAGGCATAATGGCCACAGGGATTAACCCTATGTCAATGGTACCATCTAATAAATCTTGGGCTATTTGAGCAGGGTAAGACTTCACTAAATGAATGCTGTCACGAAAAGGACTTTGCTCCATTCCTAGTAATAATGGGCGGGTATTTAAATAACTTACCGCGCCTATGCGCCATTTTTTGTCCAATTGAATTAACTTTGCACAAAGAAAAACCTTTTTTCTAAGAA
>JBAXWU010000096.1:0-5729 GCA_037128235.1 Chitinophagia bacterium
CCATTTTGACTACCTGCGAATAGCATATTGGGCATTATTTTACTGCGGCTTTTGTGCCCTAACATTAATTGAAAGTTCACACCATATTTATCGGCGCACCAACCATATTTTTCACTCCAAGGATATGTATTAAGGGGCATTAAAATTTTACCACCCACAATTAACTTTTCCCAAAGGCTATTTATTTCTGCCTCGGTTTCAATACTTATAAAAAAAGAAATAGAAGGGTTAATGATATAACCTGGGCCTGCGTTTAAATTCATGAACCTGCGGCCAAATAAATTATAGACTACCGCCATTGGATTTTCTGAAACAATCTCAACATCGCCAAATACTTCTTTATAATAATACGCTGCTTCTTTTGCTTTGCCATCAAACCATAAACAAGTTCCTATCGAATGAATCATAGCTATGTATTTGCAGTGAAAATAAGGAATATTTTATTCAGCTGCTTAACTCATAGCCCTAGGTTCCATAATGGCATCCCATAGAAGGGACCTCATTTCCAATGCTTTTAAAGATGCTGCGGCGGCCTGCTCCCACTTAGTAGCGTCCTCCCCGCATAATTCGGCAACCATTTCTAAGGCCAGGTGGCTATGGTGTCCGCCATCTACTTCAATATGCCTTTCGATATAGTATTTGAAAGTGGAAACTTGATGGGGATGGTCTGCGTAAATTTTATGTAAAATTTCGGTGAACATGTCTGGAATTAAATCCTCTCTTCCAAATGTAAACACTGCAGCTTTCACATGTAATGGTGCATGTTGAGCTACTTCAAATGTATAAGCTAAAAACATTTTAACCTTTTGTGGCAATGCCGAATTTTCAATAGCTGTTTCAATGGGCTGACCGCTTTGTATTTCATGCATTAAAGCATCTATTAAAGAAGTGGATGCTCCCATTTGAACCATGGCCTTTAAATATAATTCGAAATGACTAATTCTATTATCATGCTCATCTACATCAGATTCTTCACCAAGTACTATTTCATTAATTAAATACCTTGTATTCGCTGTACCCACGGGCACCCATGGAAGCTGTACGCTTGTCAAGCCAATTTGCAAGGATTTTAATAAACTCATAAAGTCCCAAACTGCAAAAACATGAAATTGTACGAAATTTTTTAGCCCCTCCAAATTGTTAATTTTCGAATACACCGGATGTGCTAGAAGTTGAGCCCTCATAGGGGCAATTTTTTTATTCAATAAGGCTACCTGAGAATGCATATATCTGTTTTCTAATAAAACAAAAGCTAACTAGGTTTTGTTCAATATTGTAGAAAATTAATTGGTAAGATTAAGCTAGTTTAAATAGCGATGGCAGCTACTAAATAATCGGCAATGAGAATAAGTATACAACTTACCACCACCGACTGCGTGCCTGCTTTTCCAATTTCTAGTGCCCCTCCTTTTACATAGTAACCAAAATAACAAGGCACTGTACTTATAATAAAGGAGAAAATAAACGATTTATAAAAGGCAATAGTTACATAATGCGCCTCAAAGCCTTTTCTAATACCCATGATAAAAATTTCTGGTGCTACTGAACCCGTAAGCCCTCCCACAAAATAACCACCCCAAATTCCTATCACTGCCGATACACCTACTAACAAAGGCACAATGGTGAAGCTAGCCAGTATTTTAGGAAGTATTAAATAGTTCTTGGTATTAATACCCATAATTTCTAGTGCGTCTATTTGTTCACTAACGCGCATATTTCCTAATTCGCTGGCAATTTTGCTGCCTACCACCCCGGCCAAAACAATACTTAAAAAAGAGGGTGCAAATTCAAGCAGCATACTATCTCTAACAACAATACCAACAGTAGTAATGGGAATTAATGGATTGACAAACTGCGCAGCCGTTTGTACGGTGATAACTGCCCCTAAAAAAAAAGAAATAATAATAACAATGGGTAAGGAGCCAAATCCAATATCAATACATTGATTGATGTACTCTTTCCAGAACATTTTTTTGTTTTCAGCAGATGTAAACATCCCCTTCAACATCAAAAGATAATAACCAAAATGAGTAAAAATATTCATGCTACAAAAATAGCCTATTTCTTTCTCTTTTTCATACGCTTCCACCAACTTACTCTTTGTACTTCTAAGTTGGTATCTATTCTAGTTTTTAACTGCGCATCTACCACTGCTACGGTGGCCATATTTATGATATTTCTTACCCCTGAACCTAATTGTAATATATTCACAGGTTTCTTTAAGCCAAGTAATATAGGGCCAATAATATCTACCCCACCTATTTCTTTTAATAAATGATAAGCTATATTACCTGAAGTTAAATTAGGGAAGATTAACACATTCACTTGCGCATCTACTAAATCGCTGAATGGATAATTTTCTTTCAAGATTTCTTTATTAAAGGCCAGCATACCTTGCATTTCTCCATCCACAATTAAAGAAGGATTGCGTTGTTTGATAATTCTAGTGGCTTCTGCAACCATTTTTGCTTCTGGTGTATCGCTACTTCCAAAGTTGGAATAACTTAACATAGCAATTCTTGGCTCCATATTAAAATTGCGCACTTCTTTAGCAACTAATAATGCAATATCTGCAAGCTCCTCTGCATTCGGATTAATATTTACAGTAGTATCGGCTAAAAACAATGGACCTTTTTTAGTCAATAATAAATACATTCCTGCAATTTTCTTCACGCCTTCTTCTGTACCTATAATATGAAGTGCTGGTTTAATACCATCGGAATAATTTCTAGTTAAGCCAGACAACATCGCATCTGCTTCTCCTGTTTCCACCATCATGGCACCAAAATAATTTTGGGTAAGCATTAATTTTAAGCTCTCGTGTTTATTAACACCCTTACGTTGTCTTTTTTGAAATAAGATAGATCCAAAAAATTCTCTTTTCTCTTCCATCTCATCGCTTCTTACATCAATAATAGGTAGGTCGCTAATATCAATATTATTGGCATCCGCTATATTTTTGATTCTTGTTTCATTACCTAATAAAATAGGATAAGCAATGCCGTCGTCGTAGACAATACTAGCCGCTTTTAATATTTTAATATTTTCTGCATCGGCAAATACTAAACGCTTAGGATCGCGTCTTGCTTTGTTACTAATTAAACGCATTAATTGATTGTCTAAACCTAAACGCTTATTTAATTGTAATTCATATTCCTCCCAATTTAAAATGGGTTGTTGCGCTACACCCGATGCTACGGCTGCTTTTGCCACTGCAGGCGCTAATGTGCTTAATAATCTTGGATCTAATGGTTTAGGAATAATATATTCAGGACCAAAACATAAACTTTGTTGATTATAGGCCATGTTCACCGAATCAGGCACAGCCGATTTTGCTAAGTCTGCCAGTGCATTGACTGCCGCAAGCTTCATAGCTTCGTTGATTGACTTTGCACGCACATCTAAAGCGCCTCTAAATATATAAGGGAAACCTAAAACATTATTCACTTGATTAGGAAAATCGGAACGGCCGGTAGCCATGATAATATCTTTTCTTGCTGAAGTGGCTGCATCATAATCAATTTCTGGATCGGGATTCGCTAAAGCAAATACTATTGGGTTTTTTGGCATAGAGGCTACCATTTCCGCCGTCACAATATTACCCACGCTTAAACCTAAAAACACATCGGCAGTTTTAAAGGCTTGCACCAAGGTCATATTCTCTGCTTTAATGGCAAAGGGTTTTCTATCTTCTCCTAAATCGGTTCTACCTGTATGCAGTACCCCATCTTTATCGAACAAAATAAAGTTTTCATACCTGGCCCCTAAGGATACATATAATTTTATACAAGCCATCGCTGCAGCGCCTGCGCCACTTACTACAAACTTTGCTTTCTCAATTTTTTTCTTTTGTAACTCTAATGCATTTAATAAAGCAGCAGAACTAATAATGGCTGTTCCATGTTGGTCGTCGTGCATTACTGGAATGGACATGGATTCCTTTAATTTCTGTTCTATATAAAAACATTCTGGTGCTTTTATGTCTTCTAAATTAATCCCCCCGAATGTAGGTTCTAAAGATTTTACGATTTCTACAAATTTATCTGGATCGGTTTCGTTAATCTCAATATCAAATACATCAATGTCTGCGAAAATTTTAAATAGTACGGCCTTTCCTTCCATTACTGGCTTACTCGCTAAGGGCCCAATATTACCCAAACCTAAAACAGCGGTTCCATTGGTAATCACCCCTACTAAATTTCCTTTAGCGGTATACTTAAATACATCGGATGGATTATTTTTTATCTCGGTACAAGGAATAGCTACCCCTGGGCTATAGGCAAGAGATAAGTCTTTTTGCGTTTTAGCTTCCTTGGTAGGAACGACTTCAATTTTACCTGGTCTGCCGCCTGCATGGTATTCTAAAGCCTGTTCTTTTCTTGAGTTTTCTTTATTCGACATGTAATAAATTTATAACGAGTGTTAGTTTTCGACTTTTACAAAGCTACTGAATATATACAAAACGAGGTTTTTGTACTATATATTGTTGAAATATAGTGCTTTATGCAAATAATTGAGTGCCTAACCAGGCCATCATGCCCACTCCATTTTCAATAGATTCTTCTTCTATATTAAAGTGTGGAGTATGTACATTATGTATAATGCCTTTAGATTCATTGCGTACACCTAGTCTAAAAAAGCAACCAGGTATAACTTGAGAATAATAACCAAAATCTTCGGCGCCCATTCTTTTTTCTGTTTCTTCCACATTGCTAGCTCCCATAAACGTGTCGGCTAATTTCCAAGCAGCTTCTGTAATAATAGGTTCGTTATCGACAGTAGGATAACCTACATCTACTTTAAAATCTATTTCAGCACCAGTAGCTATTGATAAACCTTTTGCTTGCTGCATCATTAATTCATGTGCTTTGAAACGCCATACTTCATCCATGGCTCTGAAAGTGCCCAACAGTTTTACTTCCGTTGGAATGACATTAGTTGTATTACCACCATGTACAGAACAAATGGAAAGTACAGAAGGATTTTGTGGATCACGATTGCGCGCTATTATAGTTTGTAAACTTGTAATTAATTGTGCCGCTACTAATACCGTGTCCACAGTTTGATGCGGTGTAGCAGCATGTCCTCCTGGACCTTTGATAGAAACATATAATTCATCGGCACTGGCCATGACGCGTCCTTTTCTAAAACTTAATTTTCCATGATTCAATCCTGGATGCACGTGCAAGCCTATAATACCTGCTGGCACTGGGTTTTGTAAAGCTCCATCACGAATCATATAGCTTGCTCCGCCGGGATTTTTTTCTTCACCCGGTTGAAATAATAATTTTATAGTGCCTTCAAATTCTTCACGAAGACTCCATAAAATTTTTGCAGCCCCTAATAAAATGGTGGTATGCACATCATGTCCGCAGGCATGCATCACGCCTTCTTTAGTAGAAATATAATCGACTTTGTTTTCTTCTATAATAGGAAGCGCGTCCATATCGGCACGAAGTGCAATAATTCGCTTGCTTGGATTTTTTCCTTCAATAATACCTAATACTCCTGTGGTTGCAATAACAGTAAATGGAATGCCAATGGCTTTTAATTGCGCTTGCACATATTTACTAGTTTCAAATTCTTGATAACTTAATTCAGGATTGGCATGCAAATGTCTTCGAATAGAAACGTTCTCGGCTTGATGCTGCTTGGCTAATGATTTTATTTTCTCTAGTAACATGATAATGGTAAAGTTAATAATTAGATTTTACATTATCTGTATTCGC
>JBAXWU010000097.1:0-5698 GCA_037128235.1 Chitinophagia bacterium
GTTGACATTGCTATTGCAGCAACCCAAATAGTAGACAAGTCGGTGGAGGTTAATGGCTCTGTACTAGCTTCCGAGTCAATTGAACTGCGTCCAGAAACCAATGGTAGAATTACCTATTTACAAATTCCAGAGGGTAAAATGGTTCAAGCGGGTACAGTGTTGGCTAAACTAAATGATGCCGACTTGCAAGCACAGTTAGAAAAGATTAAAGTACAATTAGAACTAGCTACCATCAATGAACAAAGAAATTTACAACTCTTAAAAGTGAAAGGTATTAACCAAAGTGATTACGATATTTCTTTACAACAAGTGAAAAGTTCAAGAGCGGATTTAGCCTATACGCAGTCCCTAATTGACAAGACTGTGGTGAAAGCTCCTTTTACAGGACAAATTGGTTTAAGACAAGTAAGCTTAGGTGCCTTTATCAGTAATACCACTACCATTGCTACTTTACAAAAAACAGATAAGCTTAAAATAGATTTTACCTTACCAGAAATGTATGAACCTTATGTTAAAATAGGTAAGTCTATACAAGTGGAAGGTATAGATGGAACAGCTCAAAAAATGAATGCAAGCATATTTGCCATTGAGCCACAAATTAATGCTACTACTAGAAATATTAAAGTGCGTGCACAACTACAAGGCAAAATGTTGCCTGGTGCTTATGTAAAAGTATATTTAGCCGAGACTACTAAGAAGCCTAGTATTATGGTGCCTACCAATGTCATTATTCCTGAATCAAAAAGCAAACAAATTGCTATTGTAAAAAAGGGTATGGCGCAATTAGTGGATGTAGAAACAGGCTATCGAACGGCAGGTGCTGTTGAAATTACAAAAGGACTGAATGTAGGAGATAGCGTTATTGTGGCAGGAATGCTTTTTGTTAGACAAGGCAGCAAAATAAAAGTGGGTAAAACAATACCTATCATAGACATCACAAAATAGTCCACAAAAAAGTCCCCTCAAATAATCTTATTAGATGAATATATCTGAACTTTCTTTAAAACGTCCTATACTTGCCACGGTAATGAACCTAGCCATTATTATTTTTGGCTTAGTAGGTTTTTCTTTTTTGGCTTTGCGTGAATATCCTGCCATTGACCCACCTATTATTAACGTACAAACTTCTTATTCTGGAGCTAACTCGCAAGTCATCCAAAATCAAATTACAGAACCTTTAGAAAAATCAATCAATGGTATTCCAGGTATTAGAACCATTAACTCTTCTAGTTCTGTAGGTTCTTCTAATATCACCGTTGAATTTAATTTAGGTGTGAATTTAGAAACAGCTGCCAATGATGTGCGTGATAAAGTGAGTCAAGCAGCTAGAAGTTTACCAGAAGATATTAATAATCCGCCCATTGTATCAAAGGCCGATGCCAATACAGACTTCATTTTGTTAATGACCTTAAGAAGTAAAACAAAAAGTGCCTTTGAATTAACAGAGTATGCAGAGAATGTTTTACAACAGCGTTTTCAAACTATTGATGAGGTAAGTAGTGTGGGCGTTAGAGGGAAAAGATTTTCCATGCGTATTTTTCCTGATCCCGATTTATTAAATGCCTATGGCATAGCTTTTAATGATATTCAGACTTCTTTAAATAAAGAGAATGTAGAATTACCGGCAGGTAAAATTTATGGTAAAAGAACAGAGTTCATTATTAGAACCTTAGGAAGACTTACCACCGAATCCGATTTTAGAAATATTATTTTAAAACAAGATGCCACCGGTATTGTGAAATTAGGAGATGTCGCAAAAGTAGAATTAGGTCCAGAGCAAGAAGACCAAGGTGTTTATTTTAATGGCATACAAACTGTCATGATTACCTTGTCACCGCAACCTGGTGCCAACTATATAAAAATTGCTGATGAATTTTATAAAAGATTAGAGGAAGTAAAAAAATCCAATAAATCAGATATTGAATTTGCGGTTCCTATTGATAATACGAAGACAATTCGCCGTGCCTTGCTTGAAGTTAGAGAGACTATTTTTATTTCATTCGGATTAGTGGTACTAGTTATTTTCTTCTTTTTTAGAAACTGGTTAATTGCCATCAGACCCTTAATTGATATTCCTATTTCATTAATAGCTACTTTCTTTATTATGTACATGGCTGGTTTTTCTATTAATGTATTAACCCTACTTGCTATTGTTCTTGCTACCGGCTTAGTGGTGGATGACGGCATTGTGGTCACGGAAAATATTTTTAGAAAATTGGAAGAGGGGCTTCCACTTAAAGAAGCTGCAAGAGAAGGAAGTAAAGAAATTTTCTTTGCAGTTATTTCAACCTCCATTACACTTGCTGTGGTATTTATGCCTGTTATTTTCTTGCAAGGTTTTATTGGTTCATTATTTAAAGAATTTGGAGTGGTCATTGCCGGTGCAGTATTAGTATCTGCCTTTGTTTCTTTAACCATTACACCCGTATTAAACGTATACTTAAGTAGAAAAGATGGCAAGCAAGGAAGGTTTTATGAAAAAACAGAACCCTTCTTTAAAGGAATGGAACTAGGCTATAAGAATTTATTAACTAAATTTTTGAAAGTACGTTGGATGGCTTGGGTCATTGTTTTAGCCTGCGTGGTTATTGTAGTGGCTATTGGTAAAAATATTCAAAGTGAACTAGCCCCCATTGAAGACAAAGGAGCCGTAAGGGTGAATTTGACAGGTCAAGAGGGTATTAGTTATGAAGAAATGAAAGGGAATTTCTTAAAAGCGGTTCGGCTTATTCAAGACTCCGTTCCTGAACAAGCTTTTACTTTTGGTAGTGTTCCTGGATGGGGAGGAGGGGGAAGTTCAGTAAGCAGTAGGGTAGGCTTTGTGCCTATTGCCAATAGAGATAGAACACAATCCGAGATAGTAAGTGATTTAAATAAGAAGTTCAAAAAGTTCAAAGACGTAAGAGTATTCTCTATTGAAGAACAAACTATTTCTGTGGGTATGATGTCTAGAGGTTCCTTGCCTGTTCAGTTTATTATTCAAAATTTAGACTTTGATAAACTACATGACGTTATTCCTAAATTTTTAGAAGCTGCAAGAAAAGATAAAACTTTTCAAAACGTAGATGTGAACTTGAAGTTTACTAAACCAGAATTTGATTTAACCATTGACAGAATGCGCGCCCGTGATTTAGGCTTAAGTACGGCCGATATCTCTCAGGCATTGCAGTCTGCATTTAGTGGTGCTCGTTCTGCTTATTTTATAATGAACGATCGTCAATATCAAGTGATCACTCAAGTGACAAGATCAGATAGATCCAAACCTACCGATATTAATAAATTATATATTAGAAATAATAGAGGAGAAAGCATACCTATTTCAAGTGTGCTTAAATTAGTGGAAAACAGTAATCCTCCTACTTTATATCATTATAACCGATTTAATTCAGCTACCATTTCTGCTTCTTTAGCGGAAGGTAAAACCATTGGTGATGGAGTAAACACCATGAATAGAATTTCTAAAGAAGTTTTAGATGAATCTTTTCAAACTTCTTTAAGTGGTCCTTCAAGAGATTTCACAGAAAGTTCTTCTAATATTTCTTATGCATTATTTTTAGCCTTGATTTTAATTTATTTAGTATTGGCTGCGCAATTTGAAAGTTTCAAGGATCCATTTATTATTATGATTACGGTTCCTTTAGCCATTGCAGGTGCTCTATTGTGTTTATGGATATTTGGACAAACCTTAAATATATTTTCTGAAATTGGAATTATCATGTTAATTGGACTAGTAACCAAGAATGGTATTCTAATTGTGGAATTTGCGAATAAGAAAAGAGAAAAAGGTTTAGCGCTTCGTGATGCAGTATTAGAAGCAGCCAGTCAGCGTTTTAGACCTATCTTAATGACCAGCTTAGCTACAGCGTTGGGGGCATTGCCTATTGCCATTAGCCTAGGTGCTGCAGCCACAAGTCGTAAACCACTAGGTACTGTTGTAGTGGGAGGATTGTTATTTTCTTTAGTGCTTACTTTGTTTGTGATTCCTGCTATATATACTTATGTATCTGGTAAGAAAATAAAAACAGAAGAAGAAACAAATTAACGATTAACTAATACACTTATTAACTACCATCAAATGCTAGATAAAAAAATAATACCCAACTTTTTTTATCTAGCATTTTTAATTTTATTCGTTGCTTGTACAAGTAGTACCCATGAAAATAAGAATGAAAATAATAATGAAAATAATAATGTAACTGACTGGGCGCCTAGCTTTCGTAAAGTAGATATAGCCAATCCTATTTTAGTTCCCAATACCAGCAGTCGTTTTTTCTGTCCCTTGCAAATGGATAGCGTTGCCTGGGAAGCAAAAAATGTTTTAAATCCTACAGCACTTGTAAAAGACGGCAAGGTATATTTATTATACCGTGCACAAGACAGTGCCATGACTTCTCGCATAGGACTAGCTATTAGTGAAGACGGCATTCATTTTAAAAGACAAACCCAACCTATATTTTTTCCGGCTAAAGATAACTTTGCTATTTATGAAGGAAAGGGCGGCATTGAAGATCCAAGAATTGTAGAAATGCCAGGAGGTGGTTATATTTTAACTTATACAGCCTATGATGGAAAAACAGCTCGTTTATGTTTTGCCACCACAAAGGATTTGATTCATTTTCAAAAACAAGGCCCTGTATTAGCCAATCCTAAATACATTAATACTTGGTCTAAGTCGGGGGCGATTGTTGCCGAAAGACTGGGTGAAAAAATGCTTGCTAAAAAAATTAATAATAAATACTGGATGTATTTTGGAGACACCGATTTATTCATGGCTTATTCTAGCGATTTATTGCATTGGGAAGTTTTAGAAAATGAAGAGAGTAAAAAAATGGTTTCCGTACTTACACCAAGACCTGGTTATTTTGATAGTCGTTTGGTAGAGCCTGGTCCATTTGCTTTGTATACTTCAAAAGGCATTATGCTAATTTATAATAGTAGTAATGCAGCTAATAATAACGACCCCTCCAGTCCAAAATTCACTTATGCAGCAGCACAAGCTTTATTTGATACCGCAGCACCCTATAAACTTATTGATAGAGCTGCTAAGCCTTTTATTCAACCTGACAAAGCCTATGAATTAAAAGGAGAAGTCAATAATGTATGTTTTGTGGAAGGCTTAGTGTATTATAAAACTAACTGGTATTTATATTATGGCACGGCCGATTCTAAGATTGCAGTAGCAGTTGCCTCTGACCACTAAGAGGGTTTGGCAGAACCTTAAATAATTTACGTACCTTAATTGTCCAAAACCTTACTATGTCAAATAATCGCTTTTTATCCTTAGACGTTTTCAGAGGAATGACCATTTGTTTAATGATCATTGTCAATACCCCTGGCGATGGTGCGCACACTTTTGCGCCCTTTATGCATGCTAGCTGGCATGGTTTTACACCCACTGATTTAGTATTTCCTTCTTTCTTATTTGCAGTGGGTAATGCCATGAGTTTTGTATTACCTAAATGGGATAAATTAAGTACTCCTGCTTTTTTATTAAAAATAACAAAGCGTACAGCACTCATTTTTTTACTTGGTTTTTTAATGTATTGGTTTCCTTTTACAGGTCCATTGAGTGATACAAGAATATTAGGTGTCTTACAAAGAATTGCTTTATGTTATGGCATTGCTGCAATCATTGCACATTACATGCATGAAAGAGTGATGATGATTTTAGCGGGCCTTTTATTATTAGCCTATTGGT
>JBAXWU010000098.1:0-5541 GCA_037128235.1 Chitinophagia bacterium
TATGGAAGTACATCACCACCCGCATGTTCCTACTCATTCCAAACCATGGAAGGAATATTTAATTGAAGGCTTAATGATTTTTGTAGCAGTTACGCTTGGATATGGCGCAGAAAACATCAGAGAACATTATATTAATAAACATAAAGGAATTATTAGTGTTCAAAATTTGTATAAAGATTTGAAAGAAGATTCAATTAACTATGCATTGGGTATTAAAAGCAGAAATTATCAAGATTCATGTTTTGAAGTAATTAGTTATTTATTTGATGAGAAAAAAATTAAAAATGAAATCCCTTCTGTCTATGCAGCCCATAAAAAAATCACTAATAGAACGCTACCTATAATGAATACAATGGCATTAGACCAAATCAAAAGTTCAGGTGCTTTAAATTATATTGAAGATGAAGAATTAAAGGAAATGATTCAGAGTTATTCAGGTGATGAAAATGGTTTAAAATTGAGAGAGCAGCGAGAATTTAGCTTTATAGATAGAATGGTGGATCCAATAACCACTTCAAGATTTGAGTATAAATATTATCAAAAAATAGGCGATAGTAATTTCAGAATTTTAAATAATAAAATTATTATAAATTATGCTACTCCTGCAAAATTAAAAATTGTTAAAGAAAATACGTTCGATTGGGATAATTATTTGTCTATTTTAGGTATGCTTAAAACTATTAGAAAATCGACTGATAAGAGTTATATTATACCAACACAAGCAAAATGTAATAAATTGATAGATTTAGTTAGAAAATATTTAGAAGAAAATAATTCGTTAATAGAATAAAATTTTAATATGAAATTCATCCCAGTTTTATTTTTATCAGTCATCTCCTTAATTTGTCAAGCACAAAGCCCTAAAAGAGTAAACTTTACTCCAAGTAATTATTATTCTTTTTTTGCTGCAGAAACAAAACCGGTATTAAATATTTTACCTGGAGATACTATTTATACTAGCTCTGTTGATTGTGATGGATTTGATAAAAGAGGAATCAAACGTTCAATTGGTAAAGCAGAAAATCCTTTAACAGGGCCTTTTTATGTAGAAGGTGCGGAAGCAGGAGACATTATAAAAGTAACATTCATAGATATGAAATTTAGTAGAAATACTGCTTTATGTCTGCCCTACTTTCATGAACGCAGTATGCCATCCTCTATTACCGATTTGGTAAAAAATAATCTCGAGCCCATTGTTTGGGATTTAGATCTAAAGAAAAACAAAGCGAAGCTTCAAGCTCCTACAGAACATTTAAAAAACTTTGAGGTGGCTATTAACCCTTTTCTTGGATGCGTTGGTTTAGCTGCTCCAAAGGGACAAGAGGTTGGCACAGGAGATGCAGGACCCTTTGGTGGTAATATGGATTTTAATCGTGTTGCTAAAAATGCTTCAGTTTATTTGCCCGTATATAATAAAGGTGGGCTTCTATATTTAGGTGATGGCCATGCCGCACAAGGTGATGGAGAAATTAATTGGATGGCCTTGGAAACCTCTCTAGATTATGCATTCACCGTTAAGCTTATTAAAAGCCCTGCTAAAAAATTAGCTTACCCAAGAGTTGAAGATGCTACTTATATTATGACAGTTGGTTTAAATGCTAGTCTAGATAACGCTTTAAAAATTGCTTCAAAAGGAATGTTGTCTTGGTTACAAGAAGATTACAATTTAACTATTGAAGAAGCAACTCAAGTAATGGGAACTTCATTAGAATATAAAATTACAGAAATTGTAGACCCTCAAGTTGAAATTGTGGCAATGATTAAAAAAACGGTATTAAAAAATATTTCAAAGCCTATCAAAGAAAAGCAGCATAATTAAGGCTTTTCTTAGATCACGGATACCTAATCGAATATTTGAGGATATAATAAAAATATTCTATGTTAATTCTTGCCGTCTATATAAACAGGTCACATTTAATGCCTGAATTCTAATTAATTAGATAATTTTACCCCGTGAAAAAATATCTAATAATTCTATGCCTTAATTTGGCTATCCAACAAACATTAGTGGCTCAGGGAAAAATTACTGGAACTGTAGTGAATAATAATAAACCAGTTGAATTTGCCACTGTTACCATTTCAAATGTACAAGATTCTAATAAAGTACTTTTTTACGAGGCAACTGATAGCCTAGGGGCATTTAGTTTTGATAAACTTGACTATGGTAAATACTTATTAAAAGTAAAGCTGGTTGGTTATTTACCCATTACAAAAACTGCTATACTAAACGCTAATGTTTCAGCATTAAATTTTAAAGACCTTAATTTAATAGAAGACGCCAGTGAATTAAGTAAAGTAACTGTTACTGCGCAGAAAAAAATGATTGAAAAAACCATTGAAGGTTTTATAATAAACACAGCTAATAATATTACCCAAATAGGTGGTACTGCCACCGATTTATTAAAAGCCACACCTACTGTTTCTGTAGACAATGATGGTGTTATTACCTTGCGTGGAAAGACTCCATTAATACTTATTAATGGCAGAAACTCAAGTTTAGCCAATACCGATCAAATTGCTGCAAGTGGTATTGAAAGCATTGAAATAATAAATAATGCTTCCTCCAAATATGATGCGAATGCCGAAAGCGGTATTATTAATATTAAATTAAAAAAGAACAAGCAAGCTGGAACCAATGGTGCGCTTGCCCTTGGCGGAGGTATAGGAGCAAAAGGCAGAATAAATAGTTCTATTATATTAAACAACAAAGTGGGCAAATGGAATATAGGACTGGGTTATGACAATAGATTTGCAGGAAGAACAAGAAAAATTGAAAGCAATAGAACCAATTATAATTTAGTTGACAACTATTCTGTTATTCAAAATAGAAATGATAAAAGAGTTGAAAAACTGCAAAATTTAAAATTAAATCTTGATTACAATTTCAACCAGTACAATACTATTTCTTTTGAAGCCCTAGGCAATATGGAAAGCCAGGACAATAATGAAGATTTAATAAGTAAACTATATAAAAAACCTAATGTATTTACAAGTAGTAATGACAGGAATTCCTTCGAATACGAAAAAGTAAAAGAAGGAGAATTTGCATTGAACTATTTGAAAACATATCAGCATTCAAAGAAAACGATGAACGCCACTGTAAGTTCCTCAGTTGAAAAAGGGCGACAAAATACAGATATATTTACAAAAGCTTTAAATGAAAGCCTTAGTCAGACAGGAGTAATGCAAACTCAACTGACACACAATTATGAAGACGGAGTAATAACTAATGCGAAGCTAGATTATTATATTCCAGTTTCTAAAAATGGTGTATTTGAAACCGGGTACAAAGGTTTATTCAGAACCATTAAAACTGATTATTTAACTGCAGATAAAATTAACGAAACATATATCACCAATACCTTGGTTAGTAATGTTTTTAATTTTAATGAACAAGTTCAAGCTTTTTACATTCAATACCATAATACCACAGAAAATAATACCAGCCAGTCCAATTGGACTTATGCTGCAGGATTAAGGGCGGAGCAGGTAAATAATACCGGTGAGACTGTTACACAAAGCACTCGCTTTTCAAATAATTATTTAAAATTATTTCCTACTGCAAATTTGTCTTTTAATATGAATGAAAAAGAAAGTTTTAAAGTTAGTTATGGTAAAAGAATTAATAGACCAGGCCTAGGACAACTAAACCCATTCGTAGATATTACCGATATTTTAAGCCCTCATAGTGGAAATCCGAATTTAAAGCCTGAAATTATTGACGCTTACGAGCTAGCTTATAATAAAGGCAATGCAAAGTTAAATTTTACTAGTAGTCTATTTTTTAGACACTCAACAAACGCGATAAGACCGTTTTATATTCAACAATCTAATGGAGCAATTTTAAATATGCCAATGAATATTGGTAATACAGATAATTATGGTTTGGAGACAATGGTTATAAGTAAGCCTGTTAATTTTTACGATTTTAATGCGAGTGCTACTTTGTTTCAACAAAAAATAAATGCAAGTAATATTGCAGCAGAAGCTGTTCAAAGCTCAATGAATTGGAGTGGTAAGTTAATTAACAATTTCAGTATCAATAATAAAAGCAAATTACAAGTAATTGCCAATTATATTTCACCAAAAACAACCCCTCAAGGAGAGTCATTTTCTATGTATAATGTAGACTTAGGATTACAGCAGAAGATTGGCAAAACTAATTTTAAAATGAATTTCATCGTAGTAGACGCCTTCAATACACTCAAAAGTGGATACAATACACAAACCTCCACTTTTTCTATTTATAGGTCACAAAAATCTGATACAAGGGCCTTTATGATAACACTAGCCTACTCTTTCAAATCTGCCTTAAAGGATAAAATGCTAGAGAATAAATTTAATGCAGAGTATTAATCGTTTTTAGAAACTGCAGTAGTAAAAGTTGTAGTAGTAAAAGTTGTAAAAGTAAAAGTTGTAAAACTACAAAGGGTAGTAAACTGTAACTACTTAAAAACATTAAAAAACAAGTACTCAAATTTCAATATAAAACCATTGGGTGCTGTTCTTTCCATGGTAGAATATAATTGCTGGCGAAAGCCAATATCAAACCTTGCCTGGCTGTTTACTATAAATTGTATGGAAGGCCCCATATCTAAAAAAGATTTTTGATTCCCGTTCAAACGCTGACCAATAAGTTCAAACATTAGATTCACATTCGTTTGATTATAGCTTGTATATACTTTAGGTAGCATTAGCTTACCCACAGATAAAGTATAATTCATTGCACTATTACTTTGCGATGTTGGAAAAATATAATTAGGTTTATTATCATATGCCCTTTCATAACTAATAGTACTACTAATAGCCACCTTGTGTAATAATTGCGTCGCAATAAACCCAGCCTCGTAGCCTGAATTATGTCCCGTTGTCTCAATCTCCTCTTGGTGTATATCAGCCCTATTTTTACTTACACGCCCAAACAAGGCCATTCTAAAATGACTTTGTTTAGCATCTTCGCTAAAGAACCTATACTTCGCATATAAACTTCCACCTTCAGTTTCAAAGCCTCCGTCTTGTCTATTACTTATAAACCCTTGCACATGAAACATAAATTTTTTATTAATGCCCCACATAAGCTCTGGCATATTATGGTAATTTAGTTTACCATCTTTCTCGAAAAAAAATCCATTCATATCTCTAACCCCCAAGGACTTTGAAGGCATATTACTTGCAGGTTCTGTAAATACAAATAGCTCTTGAGAAAATGTATTTGAATAAATAAAAAGAGATGCGAAAAGCAATAATTTATTCATATTACAATACCTTAATATGGAATAAATTTTTATTATTGCTAGCGTAAGTAGGATATTGCTTTGCAGTTTTTACAATTTGTTTGTACTCTTTGTCTACAATATAACCTTTATCCAAAATTTTTACTTTTACCTCTCCGTTTAAAGTACCCGCTTTCGTATCCATAAAAGTATAAGTGTTATTATCTAAAGTAAATGAGCTGTTATTTGCTGCTTGCTGATTATTTAAATTAAACACCACCACTAATTCGCCCACAGAAAAGCCTGCATCTTCTACTTTCTTTTTAAC
>JBAXWU010000099.1:0-5366 GCA_037128235.1 Chitinophagia bacterium
AACTAAATAATTTAGTATTTACTACATTTATTTATACCCTTTTTTTCTGCTATTTATACCCTGTTTTGGAGGGATTATTTTTTATAGGTGTTTATAATCAGGGCTTTATCAAGGGGGTTGGCGTATATTGAGGCTTGAAAAGTGGTAGTATGTCTAAATTTTATATCGATCCTATTATTAGTAGGGCCAAAACCATTGACACTTCTTTTTATTTAGAGCCTCAAGTACTGGAAGCTTCTAAAGAAAAAATATTTGCCCCTAGCTGGCAGTATATTGGACATACAGGAATGATTCCGAATGTAGGCGACGCACATCCATTTAAATTATTGGAAAATTATATAGGGGAGCCCTTGGTACTTACCAGAGATACAAATGATCAAGTTCATTGTTTATCAAATGTATGTACCCACCGAGGAAATTTAATGGTCTATGAACCTTGTTCGGCACAAAAGCATTTGCGTTGTAAATACCATGGCAGAGCTTTTCATTTAGATGGAAAATTTATCTCTATGCCAGAATTTTCTGCCGTCGAAAATTTTATTCCAGAGAACAATCATTTACATGACTTGCCTTTATTTAAGTGGGGACCTTTGTTGTTTACACAATTAACCAAAGGAATTGGTCCCGAACTTTTTTTTCAAGCAATGCAAAAGCGTGTAGGATGGTTGCCTATTGATAATTTAGTTTTTGATGCAGCAAGATCGAATGATTTTTATATTAAAGCCAATTGGGCATTGTACTGTGAAAATTACTTAGAAGGTTTCCATATTCCTTTTGTACATCCAGGACTTAATGCTTTTTTAGATTTCAAAGATTATTCCACTGAGTTGTTTCCTTATGCAAGTTTACAATTAGGTATTGCGAAAAATAACGAGCACTGTTTTGAAATTCCTTCAGCGCATCCCGATGCAGGTAAAAAAATAGCTGCTTATTATTTCTGGGTTTTTCCTAATATGATGTTTAATTTTTATCCTTGGGGCTTGTCGGTGAATATAATTACGCCCATTGATGCAGGTAATACCAAGGTAAGTTTTTTAAGTTTTGTATTTGATGCAAGCAAGCTAGGCCAAGGTGCTGGAACTGGCTTAGATACTGTAGAACAGGAGGATGAAGAAATTGTACAGCATGTACAAGAAGGTATTCGTTCGCGTTTTTACCATTATGGAAGATATGCCACTTTGCGCGAGCAAGGCACACATCATTTCCATAGCCTATTAGCCAACTTTTTCCAGCAATAAAAAACGCTACTTTTTTAACGAAGCTTTCTAACTTTTTATTTAACCCACTCTACAGCTACTGTCCAATTGCTGCCTGCGTAGACATGATACTTTTCTGAGAAGTTTTCTTGGTTCAAGGCAAAAGAAAGGTTCATTAAACTATTTAAATAGGCAAGTGGTTTTCCTACAGCCACGCCACCAAAAGTATTTTCAAAAGGCATGCTGCCTGTATACACTAATTTTTTACCTTCAAAAATTTGTACCTGTATTTCATTTTTACTATGGGCTAAAGCATTAAATTTTTTCCAATAGGCTTGGTCTATATTGGTCCAAATATTTCCGTATTGAATATCTAATATATCAATAGTGCCTTTTAATTGATTGCCCATTAGTTGAGCTTTTTGAAAACTAAGTGATGTAATAGGCGCCGTACTTATTTTGCCAACTTGCTCGTAATTTATTTTGCGTGATGCTAAACGGGCAGCTGTATAAGCATACACATCTCTTCCATGAAAAGTATAAGAAGCTTCTGAATTCTTTCTTCTATTAGTAACTTCATCAATTTCACGAATTGAATCAATACCTAATGATATAGCAATTAATGTTAGTGTGCCATTGTCCGGTGTTACTATATAATGTCCTGACTTTGTTTTTACTACCACCGATTTTCTTTGGGTGCCCACGCCAGGATCTACCACCGATACAAATACGGTTCCTGCTGGCCAATAAATAACTGTTTGGTCTAATCTATAAGCAGCCTCCCAAATATTATAAGCTGGTATGTCATGGGTAAGGTCATATAATTTTAAAGAAGCATCCACCGAGCTGGCCACCCCTTTCATCGCCGAGACCGCACCATCCTTGGTGCCAAAATCGGTTTGAAAAACTACGATTCCGTTTTGCGCCGATACGCTTAATGTTGTTAATGCTGTAATTAAAACAATGATACAGCTACTAAGTATTTTTTTCATATTGGTTATTTAAATTCTATATATCTATCAACTGGATAAAATACAAAATACCTTTTTCTGGCTCTCTGATCGCTTCGCTCACAAAGTTCGCTACGAAAAAGTATTATTGTATTTCATCTATTTATATATTGATTAGTATAAGACAAAAAAAGCCTTCCCGAATGAACGAGAAGGCTTTAAAGTTATTTAAAAATTGGCATTAAAACTTGAAGACTAATTTGCTAAAAATTCTCATACCATTATAGCCCATTTGAACACCATCCCATGGTCCACCTGTTTCATTGTCACCAGCCCAATATTTAGCTAGTGGATTCACCGCAAAGTCGGGGTGTACATTCAAGATATTGTCAGCACCTAACACCCAAGACATTTTCTTATTTACTTGAACATTTAAATATAAGTCGGTTGAAATCTTACCGCTGTAATTAAATACTTCTGGTAACATTATATTTTCATTTGCATCAGAAGGTACTTCAGGATTAATACCATCTCCATTATATCCAAATCCAGTTAAAGCAAGTGATCCAAAATAAGTAAGACGCGTTCCAATGCTTACTTTATTTTTAGTGTAATCAAAGCTTGTAGAGAATTTTGATTTCGGCGCAGAAGCCTTTAAGAAATATTTTTCTCTATCATTAAAAAAAGTATTCGCATTATACTCTGTCGTACTTAAAGCTGCAGGCACATGAATTTCGTCAATAGTAATATTTTGAATATTAGCTACGAATAAAAATTTAAATCTTTCGGTAGCTGAAATTTTCTTTTGATAATCGACTACAAAGTCAACACCGGTGTTGGTGGTATTCACTGCATTGGCAAAGAATTGTGCAGTAGAAACGCCTAATCCATTTAACTTAGAAGTTAATTCAGCAGGAAGTGAGGCATCGCTTGCGCTGAATAAACCTGACAATACCACTCTGTCTTTCATCTTGATTGAATAAGCATCTACTGTAAAAGTTAAACCTTTTGCGGGTTTCCAAGAAAAGCCTAAGCTCATATTGGTAGAAGTTTCTTGTTTCAATGAAGGGATACCAGCTAACTTGCTAATTTCATCATCGTTACGTGCAATTCTAGATTGAACTAGTCCACCATTAGAGAAAGATGTTAAAGTATTGCTGAAATATTTTTGTTGTAAAGAAGGAGCTCGATAGCCAGTGCTAAATGAACCTCTTACATTAAAATTGCTACTTAGTTTTAAACGTGCCGATGTTTTAAAAGTAGCTACCGATCCAAAGTCAGAATAATTCTCAGCTCTTACTGCAGCTGTTATTAAAAACATTTCAGAAGGAGTGAATTCGATATCGCTATATGCACCTGTTACAATTCTATTTGCCTTTACTTTATCATCTGGGCTGAAGCCTGGAAAACCTTGCGAACCTGGTGCTTGCTCTAAACCTAAATTATTAGTAAAAGCTTTATAAGAATTAATCTCTCCTTTAAAAATACTGTACTCCTCAAATCTTAACTCACCACCATAAGAAACTTTAATACCCCCATTATTCACCTTGCCAAACTGTTTAGAAATATCTAAGTTCGAAGTGTTTTGTAAGAAATTAAATCCTCCGTCGTCGAAATGTGTTTGGCTAATATTGCCAATATTAGAGGCGTTGAAAGTACCATCTCCAAAATAATGGAAATTATTATTTCCAAAAGCATTGCTTAAATCCCAATCCCAACCACGGTTGCTTGTTTTGGAAAAGCCAGTTACTATAGATATGTCTTGAATATTGGCTTGAATATGTGGATTATAACTTGTATCGCCTGAACCTGAAGTAAACATGATATCAGGCACAAAAATTAAACCACCTTTAGCGTTCACAGGAAAACGCGTAGGTCTTGCTGACCAGTTACGTGTGTAAGCGTAAGCATCAGATTTTTTTGAATTGAAACTACCAAAGGCATAAAATTTAATATCATCTCCCAAGGGTACTTCCATATTAAACATAGTTCCCATTGAATGCATGGAGCCATCTCCAAAACCTTGTCTCCAAGTATTAGTAGGTAAACCATCTTTGTTTGTAATATCGGAACTTGCAGCTTGACGGAAAGTTTTTCCTTGGTCTAATACATCAAAAGATAAATTAATGAATCCGCCTTTTTTGCCAATATCAAATCCTCTATTGGCAGAAACAGAACTTGTTACTCCGTCAATAGGGCCGCTATATAAATAGTCCTTATTATTTTTAAATTGGTTGGTATTAAATTTTTTATCATAATAACCTGCCATACCTGTCGTGATATTCCACTCATTGGTATTTTTTCTTAACACAATATTCATAACCCCTGCAATGGCATCGGAACCATATTGTGCAGAAGCGCCATCTCTTAAAATTTCAATTCTGTCAACAGCAGACATGGGAAAACCATTTAAGTCAACTCCAGAACCACCACGACCTCTTGTTCCAAATAAACCTACCAAGGCTGTGCTATGTCTACGTTTTCCATTTATTAATACTAAAGTTTGATCGGGCCCTAAACCTCTTAATGTACCTATGTCCACGTGGTCAGCGCCATCTGCACCCGATTGTTTATTATAATTAAATGAAGGGGCAACAAAATTTAAAGTAGAAGTTAAATCCATTCTTGCCGTATTCATTCCAACATCTGTTAATTTAATAACATCCACTGGAACTGGCGATTCTGTTTTAACACGACCCGCACCTCGAGATCCCACAAGAATTACATCTTGCAAATCGGAAGTACTTGCTGTTAAAATTATATTCATATAAGTACCAACAGCCAATTGTTTTTTTGATTCATAACCAATTGAGCTAAATTCTACAACATCATTGGTATTGGCTGCAATAGTGAAGGAGCCATTTTTATTGGAAGTAGTTACTGTTTTTGAATTAGCTACTTTAATAGTAACACCTTCAAGTGCATTTCCTTTTGAATCACTTACTACACCTTTAATGGTTTGATTTTGTGCAAAACTGTTGAGGGTTAAAAGGGAAAAAAATACCAAAAACAGGGGGGTTGATTTTATTCTCATATGGTTGGGTTTGTTATCAATTTACAACTTTTTCAGCTTTTATGATTTATACGCCATTATTAATTACTTTTATTGGGCATAATGCAACAATTTTCTACCCCATGGAGGCAATTTTAAAACATATTGAAAATCTATATAATACAATTCATCCCCATCCTTGGGATAGAATTCAGAAAATACCTCAAA